>NZ_CAXYKL010000009.1:0-7366 GCF_964277725.1 uncultured Novosphingobium sp.
AGGCCTACGCCACGGCCAAGGGCGGCCTTTGCGCCATGGCGCATGCGCTGGCGATCAGCCTGGGCCCCGACATTCGCGTGAACGCCATCCTGCCGGGCTGGATCGAAACCGGACCCTGGCAAAAGGCTGCAAAGCGGAACGAGGCAAAGCACCGCCCGATCGATCGGGAACAGCACCCCGCCGGCCGGGTCGGCACCCCCCGCGATATCGCCGCCACCGTCGCCTTCCTCGCATCCGAGGGCGCGGACTTCATCACCTGCCAGCAATTCGTTGTCGACGGCGGCATGACCCGGAAGATGATCTACGCCGAGTGATCGACCTGCAAGAGCTTGACGCGCTTCGCCGGCCTGCCTAGGAGCGCCTCGCAAATCCGGGTGGCCTTGCGCCTTCCGATCGAACCATCCCGATCGCCGAGTCCTGTCGAAGGGCGTTCCGTGGATCCACCCTGGCAGGTGGAGGCAGTGTACCTGTGGCCAACGTAACCGTTATCGGCGCTCAATGGGGCGATGAGGGCAAAGGCAAGATCGTGGACTGGCTGGCCAGCCGGGCCGATGCCGTTGTCCGTTTTCAAGGCGGGCACAATGCCGGTCATACGCTGGTAGTGGGCGAGCAGGTCTACAAGTTGAGCCTGCTGCCTTCGGGCATCGTCACCGGCACGCTTTCGATCATCGGCAACGGCGTGGTCCTCGATCCCTGGGCGCTGAAGGCCGAGATCGAGAAGCTCGAAGGCCAGGGCGTCGTCATCAACACCGAGAATTTCGCCATTGCGGACAATTGCCCGCTGATCCTGCCGATCCACGGCGAACTGGACATGATGCGCGAGGCCGCCGCCGGCGCAGGCAAGATCGGCACGACCGGGCGGGGGATCGGCCCGGCTTATGAGGACAAGGTGGGCCGCCGCGCGATTCGCGTGTGTGACCTTGCCCATCTCGATCATCTGGAACCCCAGCTCGACCGTCTGTGCGCGCATCACGATGCCCTGCGCGCCGGCTTTGGCGAGCCCATGGTGGACCGGGCCAAGCTGATCGCGGCGCTGAAGGAAATCGCACCGTTCGTGCTGCAATATGCCCAGCCGGTGTGGAAGCGGCTGAAAAAGGTGCGCAAGGCCGGTGCGCGCATCCTGTTCGAAGGCGCGCAGGGCGTGCTGCTGGATGTCGATCACGGTACTTATCCCTTCGTCACCAGTTCCAACACGGTGAGCGGTACTGCGGCCAGCGGCTCTGGCCTTGGCCCCTCCGCCACCGGGTTCGTGCTGGGCATCGTCAAGGCCTACACCACGCGGGTCGGCTCGGGTCCGTTCCCGACCGAGTTGGAGGACGCCACCGGCCAGCGCCTGGGCGAACGCGGCCATGAGTTTGGCACCGTAACGGGCCGCAAGCGCCGCTGCGGTTGGTTTGATGCGGTGCTGGTGCGCCAGTCCTGCGCGATCTCGGGCGTGACCGGCATCGCGCTGACCAAGGTCGACGTGCTGGATGGCTTTGACACGGTGAAGATCTGCACCGGCTATCGCCTGAACGGCAAGGTGCTGGACTACTTCCCCAGCCATGCCGCCGATCAGGCCAATGTCGAACCGATCTATGAGGAAATGGACGGCTGGCCCGGCACGACTGCCGGGGCGCGGTCCTGGGCGGACCTGCCAGCGCAGGCGATCAAGTACATCCAGCGTGTGCAGGAATTGATCGAGACGCCGGTCGCGCTGGTTTCCACCAGTCCCGAACGCGAAGACACGATCTTGGTGCGCGACCCCTTCCAGGATTGATGCTAAGGCAGGGGGCGATGCGAAGGCTCGTTCCCCTGCTGGTGCTGCTGACGGCCGCCTGCACCACCGCGCCGCCAACGCCGGTGGAAACCGTCACGACCGCGCCCCTTCCAGCTCTGCTCCCTCCTCGGCATGAAGCCCGCGCAGACTTGGTTCGCGTCCACAAGGCGGCGCGGGTGATGGAAGTGTGGTCGGGCGACACACGATTGCTTAGCCTGGGCGGCGTGCAATTGGGTCGCACGCCCGTCGGTCCCAAGCGGTTCGAGGGGGACGGACGCACGCCGGAAGGGCGCTATCGGATCGATTGGCGTAATCCCGACAGCGCCTATCACTTGTCGCTCCACGTCTCCTATCCAGACGAGGCGCAATCCGCCTATGCCCGGGCGATGGGGCGCAGCGCGGGTGGTCTGATCATGATTCATGGCCAGCCCAATGGGCTGGGGCGGCGAATGGCCGGGGATTGGACCGATGGCTGCATCGCCGTTTCGGACGCCGAGATGGAGACGCTGTGGGCCCTCGTTCCCGATGGCGCGACGGTCGAGATCCTGCCCTGAAACTCGGTTCATCGTTTAGGGTGTGACCGAAAGCCCGATGTTGGCAAAATCTTAACGCTCAACTCTATAACCTCGTTAATACTTTCGCCGGGGGCATGGCCAACAAGGCCGTTCGCAAACACTGGAATACCTATGTACCGAAGCCCGGATTTGACAGACGAGCCAGCACGGTTGGCCGCTCTTCAGCGTCTCGCGGTGATGGATACCGCGCCCGAAGAGCCGTTCGAAAATGTCGTCGCGCTTGTGCGAACGGTGTTGAGCGTGCCGATCGCGGCGGTTTCGTTGCTGGATGCGGACCGGCAGTGGTTCAAGGCGCGCAGTGGCGTCGACGCCAGTCAGACACCCCGCGATATCTCATTCTGTACGCATGCTATCGCCCAACGCGATCCGTTGATCGTTCCCGACGCCACGAAAGACTTGCGTTTCGCGGACAATCCCTTCGTTATTGGTGATCCCAGCATCCGCAGTTACGCCGGAGTGCCGCTGCGCACGCCCGATGGCTACAACATCGGCTCGCTCTGCGCGATCGATACGCAGGCGCGGGATTTCTCCCCCGCCGAGATCGCGATCCTCGACAAGTTCGCGCGGATCGTGGTCGACGAACTGGAATTGCGCCGCATTGCCGGACGTGATCAACTGACCGGTGTGCTGACGCGGCGCGGCTTCATCCAGAGCGCCGAGCATGAGATCGAGCGCTTTCGCCGTTACGATCGCCCGGCCAGTCTCGCGATGCTGGATATCGATCGCTTCAAGTCGATCAACGACACGTACGGCCACCCCAGCGGCGATGTGGTGCTGCGGCAGGTGGCGATGGTGCTGGATACCGTGAAACGCCCCAATGACGTGCTGGGCAGGCTGGGCGGTGAAGAGTTCGCCATGCTGATGCCCGAGACGGATCAGGATGCCGCTCTGGCCGCGTCTGACCGTTTCCGCGAAGCCATCGCATCGGCCCGGATCGAATCGCTATGCGGCGCACAGCTTGATGTTACGGCAAGCTTTGGGGTGGCCTCGCTCGGTCCGGCGACCGTGGATGCCGAAGCATGGCTGGCGAGTGCCGATGCGCCGCTCTATGCCGCAAAACGCGGCGGACGGAACCGCTGCATGGCAGCAGGCTTCAACGCCACCGCATAGGATGCCGGCTTAAAAGTCTATCGCGAGGCCCTTGTGCACCCAGTCGCCATAGCGGGTGGGGGACAGGCCATCGGGGTCCTGCTGGTCTTTTGGAGCTTCGGGCTTGGGCGGGGGCGCGTCAGACCAGTGCGCGGGCTTGCGGAAGGTCTCTGGCCGTTTGGTGGCTCGCTGTGTCATGGATTTGCATGTGGGGCGGGTGGCGCCGCTTGGCAATCGGGCTTAGGGGCCACCCATGGACATTCCCGGCCTTCCGGCGCGCCGCGCCGCGCTCAACCTGATCGATGCGGTGCTACGGCGTGGAGAAACGCTGGAGCAGGCGGGCGGCTCTGCCTTGGCGCGCGTGCGGGGCGATGCCGATCGGGCGCTGGCCCGCGCCATCGCCACCGAAGTGCTGCGCTGGCGAACCGATCTGGACGCGCTGATCGACAGCGCGACTCAGCAACCTTTGCCCGACGATGCCAAGCCGCGCGCGGTGCTGGAGATCATGCTGGTGCAGGCCCTGCGGTTGGAGACGCCGCCCCATGCCGCGATCGCCACCGGGCTACCGTTGCTGATGGGCGGGCCGCGCCGGTTGGCGCACGGCGTATTCTCTACATTGATAAAGCAAGGTGTGGCTCTGCCCGAAGCGCCCACGCTGCCGCCGCAGGTGCAGGAACGCTGGGGCGCACGAGCTGGGGCGATCGCCCGGGGCCTGGCTGAACCGCCGCCGCTGGACCTCAGCCTGCGCGATCCTGCCGAGACGGCGCACTGGGTCGAGCGACTGGGCGGGCTTTCGCTTGCGCCCGGCCATGTCCGCCTGCCTCGCGGTGCGGCGATCGACAGCTTGCCCGGTTATCGCGAAGGTGCGTGGTGGGTGCAGGATTTCGCGGCCAGCCTTCCCGTGCGCCTGCTGGGGACGGGCGAGGGTCGCCGTGCCTTGGATCTTTGCGCCGCGCCGGGCGGAAAGACGCTGCAGCTTGCCGCCGCCGGTTGGGACGTTACCGCGCTGGACGTCAGCAAGCGCAGGCTGGACCGGCTGCGCGACAATCTGAATCGCACCGGCTTGTTGGCCACGATCGTCACGGCCGATGCCCGCACGTGGGAGCCGGAAGCGCAGTTCGACGCGATCCTGCTGGACGCGCCGTGCACCGCCACGGGCACGTGCCGCCGCAACCCGGACGTCCTTCATCGTGTCGGACCCAGGCAGATCGGCGAGATGGCGGAGTTGCAGGCTGCCTTGGCCGAACGCCCCTCGACCTGGCTCGCGCCGGGTGGAAGGCTGATCTACGCCGTCTGCTCGCTGGAACCGGAAGAGGGCGAGGATCAGGCGGCGCGGATCGGTCTGACACGCGATCCGATAGCGGCGGGCGAGGTGCCGGAGTTGCTCACGCCGGATGACAGCGGCTGGTTGCGAACCGACCCCGGGATGCTGGCGGAGCAGGGCGGGCTGGACGGGTTCTTTATCGGGCGCTGGCGCAAGGCGTGATTGGCTAAGGGGGCTAAGATTTCGACTTCCCCGTTCGTGTCGAGTGTAGTCTAGACACGGAAGTGCGGGCATCACGTGTCTCGACTCCGCTCGACAGAACGGAGGGGAGGGTGCCTCCCAATGTTATCTCGAAACCAACTCGGGGTGACACCGGGCTCCTATAAAGAGGGGCGGGAAAAGTCGAACCCGCCCCGCAATTCTCAGGCCTTTACTTTCGCCTGGAAGCTCTTGCGCAGCTTCATCAGCTTGGGCGGGATCACCGCCAGGCAATAGGGGTTGCGCTGACCTTCGCCGTCCCAATACTCCTGGTGATAGTCCTCGGCCGGATACCACTGCGCCGGCCCTTCGATGGTGGTCACAACCCTGCCGCCATGCTCTTCGTTGGCGCGGGCGATCGCCGCTTCCGCCTCGGCACGCTGGTCATCGTCCAGGGGGAAAATAGCTGAACGATACTGCGTGCCCACGTCGTTGCCCTGGCGGTTCAACTGCGTCGGGTCATGGGTGCCCAGGAACACGTCGAAAATCTCGGCGAGGGAGATCGCCGCTGGATCGAACACCACCTTGATCGCCTCGGCATGGCCGGTCGTCCCGGCGCAGACCTGCTTGTAGGTGGGATCGGGCACGCTACCGCCGATGTAGCCGCTTTCCACCGACTGCACGCCCACCACGTCGCGGAAAACCGCTTCTGTGCACCAGAAGCACCCGCCTGCCACTATTGCCGTTTCCATGTGGTCTATCATCCCGTCATAAATCTTTGTGGATCGCTAGATAGGCATCGCGGTGGTGCTTGCCATCTCCCCTTGGGCCAGTAGGTTCGCGCCATTCAACACGAGGAGATTTGCCGATGCGCCGCTTCCTGCTTTCGCTTGCGACCGGCATCGGTCTTCTGGCTGCTCCTGCCAGCGGCAAGCCTGCGCCCCGCCCGGCCGCGACTTGCAGCGGCTGTGAGGCGCTGCTGGAACTTGCCGCCGCCAATCCGAAGCGGGAGAAGGATCGCGCTCGCGACGCGGCCCGTCATCCGGTGGAGACAATGGCGTTCTTCGGGGTGCGCCCGGATATGAAAGTGGGCGAATATGCCCCGGGCGGAGAGTGGTACTCGCGCTTCCTGGGACTGTATCTTGGCAAGCAGGGCAAGCTGGTCGGCCTGTTCTTCAACCCTGACGCGCCGGCCTACGATGCGAAGATGCGTTCCGGCATTGCCGCCGGCGTCGCAAAATATCCGCAGGACGTGGCGGGCTTCACCGGCTTTCCCGCCGCCAACTTTTCGGCGATGACGTTGAAGGATGTGCCGGCGGACCAAAAGGGCACCTTCGATCGCATCCTGATCCCGCGCATGCTGCACAACATGCTGCAATGGAACAATGCGGACAGCGAACTAAGGACGATGCGCGAATTGCTGAAGCCCGATGGCATGATCGGCATCGAACAGCATCGCGCCAAAGCCGATGCGCCCTTTGCCTACGCCGATGGATCGAACGGCTATCTGCGCCAGGTGGACGTGATCCGCTTGATGGAGCTGAACGGCTTCGAACTTGTCCGCGCGTCAGAGATCAACGCCAATCCCAAGGATAGCGCCAATTGGCCCGAAGGCGTCTGGACCCTCCCGCCCACTCTGGCGTTGAAGGATCAGGATCGCGCAAAGTACCAGGCGATTGGCGAAAGCGATCGGATGACCTTGCTGTTTCGCAAACGCCCCTAATATCAGCGCGCCATGACCAATATCACCGTCGCCACCCTGCAGCTTGCCCTTAATTCCACCGATGAGGGCCAGAACATCGCCGCCGTTTCCGCCTTGGTGGAAGAGGCGGCAGGGCAGGGCGCGCAGATCATCCTCGCGCCCGAGCTGTTCTCCGGCCCGTACTTCTGCAAGGTGGAAGAGGAGGAGCTGTTCGCGCTCGCCCGGCCGACGGCGCAGCATCCCTCGGTCATGGCGATGCAAAAGCTGGCGGCGAAGCTGAAGGTGGCGATCCCAACCAGCTTTTTCGAACGCGATGGGCACCATTATTACAATACGCTGGCGATGATCGACCCGCACGGCGAGATCATGGGCATCTATCGCAAGAGCCATATTCCTGACGGGCCGGGTTACGAGGAGAAGTATTATTTCCGCCCCGGCAACGATGGTTTCAAGGTTTGGGATCTGTTCGGCACCCGGATTGGCGTGGGCATCTGCTGGGACCAATGGTATCCCGAATGCGCGCGGGTGATGGCGCTGATGGGGGCGGAACTGCTGTTCTACCCCACGGCGATCGGTTCCGAGCCTTACGATGTGAGCCTTGATACCAGCCGCATGTGGCGCCGCGCGATGCTGGGCCATGCGGTTTCGAACTGCATGCCGGTGATCGCCGCCAACCGCATCGGTGTGGAGGATGGCCAGGCGTTCTACGGCCATTCCTTCATCACTGACGAATGGGGCGATTTCCTGGGCGAATTCGGGCGCGAGGAAACCGGCGTGCT
>NZ_CAXYKL010000010.1:0-3382 GCF_964277725.1 uncultured Novosphingobium sp.
ACGGTACCGTCAGAGATCGATTCCAGGTGGCTGGTTTCGTTCAGCTGCGCCGCACCACCGATGTGGAAGGTACGCATGGTCAGCTGCGTGCCCGGCTCACCGATCGACTGCGCGGCGATAACGCCGACCGCCTCACCGATGTTCACCGGCGTACCGCGAGCGAGGTCACGCCCGTAGCACTTGCCGCAGACGCCCATCGTCGCTTCGCAGACCAGCGGCGAACGAATGCGCGCGGCCTGCAGGCCGGTCGCCTCGATCTTGGCCACCGCCGCTTCGTCGAGCAACTGCCCGTGCTTGGCGACGACGTTGCCGGCCTTGTCGACGATGTCCTGCGCCAGGGTACGGCCCAGGATACGCTCCCCCAGCGAAGCGATGGTCGAACCGCCCTGCACGATCGAGCGCATTTCCAGCGCCCGCTCGGTACCGCAATCGTCGACGACGACCACGCAGTCCTGCGACACGTCGACCAGACGGCGGGTCAGGTAGCCCGAGTTCGCCGTCTTGAGCGCCGTATCCGCCAGGCCCTTGCGAGCGCCGTGGGTCGAGTTGAAGTATTCAAGAACGGTCAGGCCTTCCTTGAAGTTCGAGATGATCGGCGTCTCGATGATCTCGCCCGAAGGCTTGGCCATCAGGCCGCGCATACCCGCCAGCTGCTTCATCTGCGCTGGCGAACCACGCGCGCCGGAGTGGCTCATCATGTAGATCGAGTTGATCTGCTTCTGACGGCCGGTTTCCGGATCGATCGGCATCGCGCGGATTTCGTCCATCATGGCGTTCGCCACCTGGTCACCGCAACGGCTCCAGGCGTCGATCACCTTGTTGTACTTCTCCTGCTGAGTGATCAGGCCGTCCTGGTACTGCTGCTCGTAGTCCGCGACCAGTTCCTTGGTCTCGGCCACCAGCGCCACCTTGCTGTCCGGGATGATCATGTCGTCCTTGCCGAACGAGATGCCCGCCTTGAACGCGTTGCGGAAGCCCAGCGACATGATCGCGTCGGCGAACAGCACCGTGTCTTTCTGGCCGGTGTGACGATAGACCTGATCGATCACGTCACCCAGTTCCTTCTTGGTGAGAAGGCGGTTGACGACGTCGAAGGGAACCGTGTGGCTCTTGGGCAGGCATTCGCCGATGAGCATGCGGCCCGGCGTGGTCTCGACGCGGAGCATGTACTCTTTGCCGGCCTCGTCGGTCTGCGGGATCCGGGTGTGGATCTTGGAGTGCAGCGTCACCGCGCCGACATGCAGCGCCTGATGAACCTCGGCGATGTCGGACAGCATCATGCCCTCGCCCGGCTCGCCTTCGCGGTCCATCGAAAGATAATACAGACCCAGCACCATGTCCTGCGACGGCACGATGATCGGCTTGCCGTTCGCGGGGGAGAGGATGTTGTTGGTCGACATCATCAGCACGCGTGCTTCCAGCTGGGCTTCCAGCGAAAGCGGCACGTGGACGGCCATCTGGTCACCGTCGAAGTCGGCGTTGAAGGCCGAGCAGACCAGCGGATGCAGCTGGATCGCCTTGCCTTCGATCAGCACGGGCTCGAACGCCTGGATGCCCAGACGGTGCAGCGTGGGCGCGCGGTTCAGCATGACCGGGTGCTCGCGGATCACCTCGTCCAGGATGTCCCAGACTTCCTTGCGCTCCTTCTCGACCCACTTCTTGGCCTGCTTCAGGGTCATGGACAGACCCTTGGCATCCAGGCGGGCGTAGATGAACGGCTTGAACAGTTCGAGCGCCATCTTCTTGGGCAGGCCGCACTGGTGCAGCTTCAGCTCAGGCCCGGTCACGATGACCGAACGGCCCGAATAGTCGACGCGCTTGCCCAGAAGGTTCTGGCGGAAGCGGCCCTGCTTGCCCTTAAGCATGTCGGACAGCGACTTGAGCGGACGCTTGTTCGCGCCGGTGATCACGCGGCCGCGGCGGCCGTTGTCGAACAGCG
Source organism: uncultured Novosphingobium sp. (assembly GCF_964277725.1). NCBI lineage: Bacteria > Pseudomonadati > Pseudomonadota > Alphaproteobacteria > Sphingomonadales > Sphingomonadaceae > Novosphingobium > uncultured Novosphingobium sp. The sequence goes on from NZ_CAXYKL010000010.1 coordinate 1,940, forward strand.
CGTCGACCGCTTCTTGCAACATGCGCTTTTCGTTGCGCACGATGATGTCAGGCGCGCGCAGTTCGATCAGGCGCTTGAGGCGGTTGTTGCGGTTGATGACGCGACGATAGAGGTCGTTGAGGTCAGAGGTCGCGAAGCGGCCGCCGTCCAGCGGCACCAGCGGGCGCAGCTCGGGCGGGATGACCGGTACGACGTCCAGGATCATCCACTCGGGCTTGTTGCCCGAATCGATGAACGATTCCACGACCTTGAGGCGCTTGATGATCTTCTTGGGCTTGAGCTCGGACTTGGTGGTCCGCAGCTCTTCCAGAAGATCGTCACGCTCCTGCTCAAGATCGAGGCTCATGAGCATCATCTTGACCGCTTCGGCGCCGATGCCGGCCGAGAATGCGTCCTCGCCATACTCGTCCTGCGCGTCCAGCATCTCGTCTTCGGTGAGCAGCTGGAACTTCTCGAGCGGGGTCAGGCCCGGCTCGATCACCAGGTAGCTTTCGAAGTACAGCACGCGCTCCAGCTGCTTGAGCTGCATGTCGAGCAGCAGGCCGATGCGCGACGGCAACGACTTCAGGAACCAGATGTGCGCGACCGGCGCGGCCAGCTCGATGTGGCCCATGCGCTCGCGGCGCACCTTGGTCACGGTCACTTCGACGCCGCACTTCTCGCAGACGACGCCCTTGTACTTCATGCGCTTGTACTTGCCGCACAGGCACTCGTAGTCCTTCACGGGACCGAAGATGCGCGCGCAGAACAGGCCGTCACGCTCGGGCTTGAACGTGCGGTAGTTGATGGTTTCCGGCTTCTTGATCTCACCGAAGGACCAGGAGCGGATACGCTCGGGCGAGGCGAGGCCGATCTGGATCTGATCGAAGGTCTCGGGCTTCGCAATCTGGTTCGTGAACTTGGTCAGGTCGTTCATATTTCGCTCCAGTTCCCCTCCCGCTGGCGGGAGGGGCTAGGGGAGGGCCTGTTTTCTCTTTTCCGAGTGGAGAGTCCGGCCAAACAGGCCCTCCCCCGGCCCCTCCCCAAGCCTCAAAGAGTAAGGCCTGGGAGGGGAGATTTCAGACGCCCGCGCCTTGCGGCGGGGCGGTATTCCTATTCAGCCGCCAACCGGCCGTTGTTGATCGCCTCGTCGTCGGCCTCATCGTGATCGATGACCGAGTTCAACTCGACGTTCAGGCCCAGCGAGCGCATTTCCTTGACGAGCACGTTGAAGCTCTCCGGAATGCCGGCCTCGAAGGTGTCGTCACCCTTGACGATCGCTTCGTAGACCTTGGTGCGGCCGACCACGTCGTCGGACTTCACCGTCAGCATTTCCTGCAAGGTGTAGGCGGCGCCGTAAGCCTGCAAGGCCCAGACCTCCATCTCACCAAAGCGCTGGCCACCGAACTGCGCCTTACCGCCCAGCGGCTGCTGGGTGACGAGCGAGTACGGCCCGATCGAACG
>NZ_CAXYKL010000011.1:0-9096 GCF_964277725.1 uncultured Novosphingobium sp.
CCGGGCAGGCGGCTCTCGAACCACTCGCGCGCGGGGCCTTCGCCGATGACCATCACCTTGTGCGGCACGCCCCGCCGCCGCAATGCGTCGATCGAATCGGAAAAGACGTCCAGCCCCTTTTCCATCACCAGCCTGCCCAGAAAGCCGATCACGATCTCGTCATCGCCGATGCCGCAGGAGCGCCGCCACGCGTCAGAACGGGCGCCCGGATGAAAGATGTCGCGATCCACACCGCGTGACCAGATCGAGATATCGTAGTTCATGCGCTGCTCGCGCAGCACTTGCGCCATGCTCTCCGACGGGGCGACCAGCGCATCGCAGCGGCGGTAGAAGCGGCGCAGGATCGCCTCCATCACAGGCTCGGCCCAAGCCATGTTGTAATACCGGAAGTACGTTTCGAACCGGGTATGGACCGACGCCAGGACCGGGAGCTGCCGGTTGCGGGCCCAGGATACCGCTTGATGGCTCACGAGATCGGGCGACGAGACGTGAATCACGTTGGGCGCAAACCGCTTCAGGTCTCGGCGCACGTTGAGGGGCAACCACAGGGGAAAGCGATATTCCCCGCGGCCCGGGATCGGCAGCGCCCTTACACCCACCAGATCGCCCGTCGCCTCGAAGGCGGGTTCGGGTACCGTGGGAGAATAGACACGCACCGACGCGCCCTGATCCAGCATATATCCGGCCAAGCGGTTCAGCGCCTGATTGGCTCCGTCCCTGACATAGTTGTAATTGCCCGAGAAGAGGGCGATGCGCAGGTCCGCGATGTCCATGGTGGCTGCGCCTTAGCGGCGCGTATCGCACTTGGCGAGCGCCGAGCGTTCAATCGCAAGACGGCGCATGAGAAAAGAGCCCGACGCACGGCCGGGCTCTCCACGTTTCGGCATTTATATGAAGCGCTTACCAGCGACCGCCGCGGCGATCCCCATCGCGTCGCTCCCAGTTGCGGCGATCACGGCGCCAGTCACCGCGATCCCAGGCCCGGTCGCGCCGGTCCCAGTCACGCCGATTCCAATCCCGACCGTACCATCCCCGGCGATCCCAGTCGCGGCGGTCCCACCGATCGTAACCATGGCCCCAGCGATCACCGCCGTAACCCCGGTTCCAGCCATATCCATAGTATCCAGATTGTCCGAAATACCGATCGCGGTAGTAGCGGCCCGGCGCACCGTCATAATAATAGTAGTAGTCGGGGTAACCAGCGACGCGCACGTAACGGCGGCTTTGGTAATAGCGGTTGTCGTAGTAGCGGCCATCGCCGCGATCGGCCAGAACCGCGCCTACCGCCAAGCCTACCAGGCCGGCACCGATCGCGATGGCGGTGTCATCACCACGACGGTCCCAATAGGGGCGTGCTTCGGCGGTCTGCACAAGGCCCAGGGACGCCACCGCCAGGGTCGCCGCCGCGCTTACAGTCTTGAAAAACGTCTTCATTCTCATTCTCCCTTCCGTGCCAGCCAAGTACGGCGGATCGGCGGGCGGCTCGAATGGTCGAGCACTTTGGGTTGACCAAAAAGGCGCTGAACCGGGTCTTAACCCGCAGGTCCGGGCGTCCGCTTGATAAATGTTGCAACGATGTCACAGGTTCCCGGTAAGCGAATATCGTGCGGAAACCCTTCAGCCCCGCAAGACTTAGTGCAGCCAAGGGCAGGGTAGTTCAGCCAATTTATCAGGAAGCTTACATGCAGACACGTTCCACCATGACCGCAATCGCTCTCGGCCTAGCCGCTGCGGTCGCAATGCCGGCTTTTGCGCAGGATGCCGGACCGGATCGCGATGGTCACTTCAGCGGCCCATACATCCAGGGGTTCTTCGGCTCTGCCTCGCGCGGCAAGGATACTGGCGACTCGCTGCGTTTCGACACCAACCGTGACGGCCGCTACAATGACGTGGTGACGCTCGCCAATGGCGCCGACGCTTTCTCGCCAGGCTTCTGTGACGGTGGCGCTCGGGGCGCGACCCGCGCCAGCGGTTGCCGTGGCGACAAGGACGGCATCGAGTACGGTGGCCGTATCGGTTACGATTACCGCATGAACAACTTCGTTTTCGGTGGCCTCGTCGAAGCCAGCAAGAACGAAGCTGTTGACCGGACCACCGGTTTCAGCACCACCCCCGCCAGCTATACGTTCGAGCGTGAGCTGAAGTACAACGTGTCCGGTCGTCTGCGCGCAGGTTACACGCCGGGCGGCGGTGCGCTGTTCTATGTCACGGGCGGTGGCGGCATGGCCAAGATCAACCACTCTTTCTTCACCACCAACTCCGCGAATTCCTTCTCTGAAAATCGTGACGGCAAGATGGTGTGGGGCTGGCAGGCCGGCGGCGGCGCCGAGATCATGGTGACGAACAACGTCAGCCTGGGCGTTGAGTACCTCTACAACCGCTACAAGGACAACAAGTACAACGTAGCCGTTGATCGCGGAACTGCGCCTGTCACCAATCCCTTCCTGACGGGTGGTGGCAATGGTTCGAACATCAAGCTGACGAACAGCGATTTCAACTTCCATTCGCTGCGTGCGACCGTCGGCTTCCACTTCTGAGCCGATTGATCACGATGTAAAAAGGCGCCCGGCTCTTGCGAGCCGGGCGCCAGTTTGCCTGGACAGCGTGCAAGGGGAGCCGCTGTCAGGCTAAGCAAAATCAGTAACCGCGGCGGCCCCAATACCCATTGTCGTAGCCACGGCCGTAGTCGTACCCCCGATAGTCCCGCCCGCGATACTGGTTGTAGTACGGGTTCTGGCGGTAGTAATACTGGTTACGATAATAATCCCCACCATCACGATAATAGAGACGGTCGTAATAGTACCGATCGCGGTAGTGGCGGTTCGAATTGGACGCGGCAATCGCGCCAATTGCCAATCCCACGATACCAGCACCCACAGCTATAGCAGCCGTGTCGCTACCCCGCCGATTATAATCGCGGTAATAGTCACGCGCCGTGGCGGGTGAAGCGGTGGCCAGCGCGCTGGCGGCGAGTGTGGTAGCTAGAACTGTTTTCTTGACGAAGTCCATGATCGGTCTCCTTGCTTGACGGAGGCGTCGCCACTGCCTGGCTGTTCGCGCATCAAGTGTTGAGACTCGTATAGTTGTGCTCGGCTGAACCAATCGCGGACATCTATTGCAGCGATTGTTCAGGAAAACGATCGCCGTTATGAACGGGCGGTGTGGCGGGTGACCTTTTCGAGATTTCATCGATGAAGCGCGCGCGTATTTGCGCGAACTCACCGGATGCAAAAACGGGCGAGGCGATTTCGATCGCCTCGGCCGTAATGTGGTTTTCTGGGTCAGCGGGTGCCGACCCTTGTCAGGCTCAGGCTGCGTTCTTCTTGCGGCTGGCCTTCTTGCGCTCGTTCGGATCCAGGAGAGCCTTGCGCAAGCGGATCGACTTGGGGGTCACTTCCACCATCTCATCGTCATCGATGTACGCGATCGCCTGTTCCAGCGTCATCACGCGCGGGGGCGTGAGGCGGATGGCGTCGTCTTTGCCGGTCGAACGGAAGTTCGTCAGCTGCTTGGACTTCATCGGGTTCACTTCAAGATCGTCCGGCTTGGCGTTTTCGCCGATGATCATGCCCTCGTACAGCGGCTCGCCGACACCGACGAACAGCACGCCGCGCTCTTCAAGCGGGCCAAGCGCGTAGGCAACAGCTTCACCGGCGCCGTTCGAGATCAACACGCCGTTCTTGCGACCGGCGATCGGGCCACGGTGGGGGCCGTACTTCTCGAACAAGCGGTTCATGATGCCGGTGCCGCGCGTGTCCGAAAGGAACTCGCCATGATAACCGATCAGGCCACGCGACGGGGCGGAGAAGGTGATGCGGGTCTTGCCGCCGCCCGACGGACGCATGTCGGTCATCTCGCCCTTGCGAACGGCCATCTTCTCGACGACCGTGCCGGAAAACTCATCGTCGACGTCGATCACGACGGTTTCGTAAGGCTCGGTCGGCTTGCCTTGCTCGTCGGTGCCGAACAGCACGCGGGGGCGGCTGATGCCCAGTTCGAAGCCTTCGCGGCGCATCGTCTCGATGACGACGCCAAGCTGAAGTTCGCCACGGCCGGCCACTTCGAAGCTGTCCTTGTCGGCGCTCTCGGTCACGCGGATGGCGACATTCGATTCCGCTTCGCGCGCCAGGCGGTCACGGATCATGCGGCTGGTCACCTTGCTGCCTTCACGACCGGCCATCGGCGAATCGTTGACGGCGAAGCGCATCGACAGGGTCGGCGGATCGATCGGCTGCGCGTGCAGCGGCTCGGTCACAGACATGTCGGCGATCGTGTTCGAAACGGTCGCGGTGGTCAGGCCGGCGATCGAGATGATATCACCCGCCTTGGCTTCGTCGACCGGAACGCGATCGAGGCCATGGAAAGCGAGCAGCTTGGAAGCGCGGCCCACTTCAACGATGTTGCCGTCGTTATCCAACGCGCGGATCGGATCGTTGACCTTCACGGTGCCGGACTGAACCTTGCCGGTGAGGATACGGCCAAGGAAGTTGTCACGATCGAGCAGGGTGACGAGGAACTTGAACGGGCCATCGACATCGGCGGCAGGCGCCGGGACATGCTCCACGATCTTCTCGAACAGCGGGGTCAGCGTGCCTTCACGCGCATCGGGATCCTCGCTGGCGTAGCCGTTGCGGCCCGACGCGTAGAGGGTCGGGAAGTCCAACTGCTCGTCATTCGCGTCCAGGCTGACGAACAAGTCGAACACCTCGTCCAGCACTTCGGCATGGCGGCCATCGGGACGATCGATCTTGTTGACCACCACGATCGGCTTGAGGCCAAGGCCCAGCGCCTTGCCGGTCACGAACTTGGTCTGCGGCATCGCGCCTTCCGAGCTGTCGACCAGCAGGATCACGCCGTCCACCATCGAGAGGATGCGCTCCACCTCGGCGCCGAAATCGGCGTGGCCGGGGGTGTCGACGATGTTGATGCGGTAACCGTTCCACTCCACCGAAGTCGGCTTCGCGAGAATCGTGATCCCGCGCTCCTTTTCGAGATCGTTGGAGTCCATCGCGCGCTCTTCCACGCGCTGGTTGTCGCGGAAGGTGCCGGACTGGCGGAAAAGTTGATCGACGAGCGTGGTCTTGCCATGGTCGACGTGCGCGATGATCGCGATATTGCGCAGCGGAAGCGGGGCTGACATGATAGGCCTGTAAGTTCGAGGAGTGGTACCGCGATGCTTCGCTGCACCGCACAATCCGGGCGCCCTTAATCGAAATCGCCCCGTTGGGCAAGCTTGCCAGAACCAACGAGCATGTTTCGCGTTCCATCATTTCGACTTTCGCACCCGGTTTTTACCGGTATCATCGGGATGGGTGCAATAAAAACAGGGGCCAATCCATGTTCGAATACATGATCCTGCCGTTCCGGCGTTACGCGGATTTCAGGGGCCGTTCCCGCCGGCTGGAGTTCTGGGCCTTCGCTCTGTTCAACGTCATCGTCTATGCCGTTTTGACCGCGCTGATCCTGGGTACGACCGGGTCCTGGCAATCCTTCCGCGACGTGGGAACGGACAGCTACAGCGCGGCCATGACCGTCCTGTTCGGCGGGATGGGCATTCTGTTCCTGATATACTGGCTGGCCACGATCATCCCAACCATAGCCGTCACCGTGCGCCGCCTACACGATCGCGACATGAGCGGCTGGTGGTATCTGGGCTTCGTGGTTCTTTCGATGATCCCGCTGGTCGGCTTTCTCGTCAGCATCGCCTTCCTGGTGATCACGCTGCTTCCCGGTACGCGCGGGCCAAACCGCTTCGGCCCCGATCCTAAGGACCCATCCAGCGCCGAGGTGTTCGCCTGAGCCTTGGCGTGGCGCGTCGTCCGGCACTTTGCTTTGTCTTGATAGGGATGGCGGCATTGGCCAGCTGTAACGGCGCCGCGCCACCAGACCCGAAACCTAGCGAAGACTTGGCCGACGCGCCGCCGGCAATCCCGGTGATGGGCCCTGACCGGCCAATCCTGGCTTTCGGAGATTCGCTGCTTGCGGGATATGGGCTGGACCAAGGAGACAGCTACCCGGCGAAGCTGGAGAGCGCGCTGCGTTCTCGGGGTGTGAACGCCCGGGTCGTCAACGCGGGAATATCGGGGGAGACCACGGCGCAGGGGCTGCAACGGCTGGCCTCCGTTCTGGATGCGCAGACGGCGAAGCCCGACTTGGTGATAATTAGCCTGGGCGGCAACGATATGCTGCAGGGCAAACCTCCGGCGGAGACCCGTGCCAACCTGGACCGGATACTGGCGGTGCTGAACCAGCGCGGTATCCGGATCATGGTGCTGGGGATGATGGCGGCGCCGATGTTGAGCCAGGATTATGCGCGGGATTTCAATCCGATCTATCCGTCTTTGGCCCACAAATATGGTGCGGTGCTGGTCCCGTTCTTCCTGCAGCCGTTGATGGACAAGCCCGATCTGGTTCAGCCTGACCGCGTTCATCCGACTGCGCTGGGCGTGGAAGAAATGGTGGCGGCGACGGTTGACGACGTGGCGGAGGCGCTGCCGAAAGGTTGAACTGTTCTCCTCCGCGATGATCGAGCGGAAGACTACGTCGTCAGCGGCGCGAAACCATGCCGCCTTCTACGCTCCACACGGACGCTTCGCGCAGGATGGCCGAGAAGGGCGCCGCCTCGGTGCCGGTCAGCCATACTTGCGCCGCGCCGGCTCGCAGCCGCTCGAACAAGGCTTCCCGGCGGATCGGATCGAGATGCGCCGCGACTTCGTCCAGCAGCAGCAGCCGGGGCCGACGCTCGCCGACACTCTCCAGCAGCGCCGAGTGAGCCATAACGATCGCGATCAGCATGGCCTTCTGCTCGCCGGTAGAGCAATCCGCCGCCGGTTGGTTCTTGGCCGCCAGCACGACCTCCAATTCGTCACGGTGCGGCCCGGTCAGCGTGCGCTGCGCCGCGCGATCGCGCGATCGACCGTCTCGCAGAGCGGCCGCCAGCGCATCGCTGGGCAGGGGGCCGCCCGCGCGGTACCGCAATTGCGGCCGTGCGAAAGGCGAGTCCGGCAAACTGGCGAGGGCGGCGTCCAGCCCTTCCACCGTCTCCAACCGGGCCTGCGCCACTTGCGCGCCTACCTCCGCGATTTGCGCTTCGATTGCGTCGAGCCATCGGGGATCGGGTGCTCGCTCGTCCGTGAGCATGCTGTTGCGTTCACGAAGCGCGTTTTCCAATCGGCTGGCATTGGTGGCATGGCCGGGCCGCAGCGCCAGCACCAGCCTGTCCAGGAACCGTCGCCGTCCGCCCGCGCTTTCGGAAAAGAGACGGTCCATCGCGGGGGTGAGCCATCCGATGGAGAGCCATTCCCCCAAGCGCACGGCCGGGGCCTCCGCGCCATTGATCTGAACCACGCGCCGTCCGGGCCGGTCTTGCGCGATACCCGTCCCCAGACGCACCGGCTCGCCGCGCCCGCCAAGGTCGGCGCTGACCGCGAATCCGCCGCCGCCGCCATGGCTAGGCATGTCGGCAAGGGCGGCACGGCGCATCCCCCGGCCCGGGGCAAACAGCGAGATCGCTTCCAGCACGTTGGTCTTGCCGGCACCGTTTTCACCGACCAGCAAATTGAAGCGAGCGGTCCCCTCGACCTGCGTGTCGCGGTGATTGCGAAAATTGGAAAGCAGGATGCGGTCAAGCGCCATCGTGGCGCGGGCCTAGCCGTGCGGGGGGCTCCGCGTCAAACCACGCGCGCCTTTGCGAAGGGGGAGAAGTCCGTGCCCTCGTCGAACACATCCACGCCTTCGCGGCGCTTTAGCATGCCGACTACGGCATAGGTCACCGGAGTCAGCACCGCCTCCCAAAGGACTTTCATTGCCCAATTGGTGACCATCACCACCAGAACGGAATGCGTCGTCCAGGTGCCCAGAAAAGCCACCGGATAGAAGATCGCGCTGTCCACGGCCTGGCCGAACACGGTGGAGCCGATGGTGCGGGCCCACAAATGCCTGCCGCCCGTCCACACCTTCATGCGCGCAAGGACAAACGAATTGACGAATTCGCCCGCCCAGAATGCCATCAAGGAGGCAAGAACGATCCGCCACGTGCTGCCGAATACCGATACATATGTCGCCTGACAGACTTGGCCTGCGCTCGTCTTAGCAATGATTCCGGCGTAGAGCGGATCGGCGCTGGCGGCGCAGCCCCAGTCTGCGGCAGGCGGCATGGCGACTACGACGAAGCTCATGAAGGCCATGAAGATCAGCGCGAAAAAGCCCATCCATACGCAGCGACGGGCGTTGGCATAGCCATAGACCTCCGTCAGCACGTCCCCGATGACATAGCTGACCGGGAAGAACAGGATGCCAGCGCCGAACGTGAAGCCCTGCCAGGTCGCCAGCTTGGCCGCGCCGATCAGATTGGACAGCAGCAGGATCGCGACGAAAGCAGCCATTACATAATCGAAATAGCGAAAATGCCGGCGCGCACCGGTCGTGCCATCCAGGCGGGAGAGCGTGGGTTCGTTCATGCCCTTGTGCGTAACGCGGGATAGGGCGCCGGCAAAGGGCATTTGCAATGGCCGGCTCCACGATTTGAACCCACGCGCCGTTTGCGCGACGGGCGATCCGCGCTATGGCGGCACCGCGCGCGCCCGTAGCTCAGCTGGATAGAGCACGAGCCTTCTAAGCTTGGGGTCACAGGTTCGAACCCTGTCGGGCGCGCCAATTTCAGAGAAATTGGTCACCCTTAGTTTAAAGACTAGTTCGAACTGCGTTCGAACGGGCGCGCCATTTCCGTGCGTAATGGGCGCGATCATCATCGCAAAATTGCCCAAATCAGGCTCGGCGGATCGGAGTGCATGCGTGCTGCGATTTTGCTGATGACAAGTCCCGTACCCGGGCTGCATGAATGTCACCACAGCGTATCCACTTTCTTGTCGCGGAGTGGCTAGAACAGAGCGCTGCTGGAGGGTTGAATGCAGCTACGCACGGGTCTGGCAGGACTGCGCGCCGTCAAATCGGTTCTTGCACTGCGTGACGCGACGATGCAGGCCTTCGCCGCGATCGGGTTTCCGCAGGCGTATTTTGTAACGCCAGTCACGTCGGACAAGCGGTTCGGGCGGGTCCATAGCGCCAACAACATGGCGCCGGAATGGTCGACCGCTT
>NZ_CAXYKL010000012.1:0-21981 GCF_964277725.1 uncultured Novosphingobium sp.
GTTCAGACCGCCTCCGCCTCGCGCGCGATGCGCTCCTTCCAGACCAGCGGGGCGAGCTGGTGAACGTTGTTGCCCTCGGCATCCACCGCCACGGTCACCGGCATGTCGCTGACGGTGAACTCGTAGATCGCCTCCATGCCCAGGTCCTCGAAACCGACTACCTTGGCTTCGCGGATTGCGCGCGCGACCAGGTAAGCCGCGCCGCCCACTGCCATCAGATAGGCAACCTTGTGCTTGGCGATCACTTGCGTCGCGCCCTGGCCGCGCTCGGCCTTGCCGATCATCGCCAGCAGCCCGAGGTCGAGCATCATGTCGGTGAACTTGTCCATGCGCGTCGCCGTCGTCGGGCCTGCCGGGCCAACCACTTCGCCCACCACCGGATCGACCGGGCCGACATAATAGATCGCCCGACCCTTGAAATCGACCGGCAGTTCCTCGCCCTTGGCCAGCATGTCCTGGATGCGCTTGTGCGCCGCGTCGCGCCCAGTGAGCATGGTGCCGTTGAGCAGCAGGCGGTCGCCATGCTTCCAGCTCTGCACTTCCTCATGCGTCAGCGTGTCGAGGTCGACGCGCTTGGCTTCCTTGTCAGGAGCCCAGGTCACATCGGGCCACTCGTCGAGTTTAGGCGTCTCAAGGAAGCTCGGCCCCGAACCGTCGAGCGTGAAGTGCGCGTGGCGCGTGGCCGAACAGTTGGGGATCATCGCCACCGGCTTGCCCGCGGCGTGGCACGGCCATTCCTTGATCTTCACGTCAAGCACGGTGGTAAGGCCGCCCAGCCCTTGCGCGCCGATGCCAAGCGCGTTGACCTTTTCGAAGATCTCCAGGCGCAGCGCCTCGGTGTCGGTGCGGGGGCCACGCGCCTTCAGATCGTGGATGTCGATCTCTTCCATCAGCGATTCCTTGGCGAGCAGAATGGCCTTTTCCGCCGTACCACCGATGCCAATGCCGATCTGTCCCGGCGGGCACCAACCCGCGCCCATCTGCGGGATCATCTCCAACACCCAGTCAACGATCGAGTCGCTGGGGTTCATCATCTTGAACTTGGACTTGTTTTCGCTGCCGCCGCCCTTGGCCGCCACGTCGACCGAAACGATGTTGCCCGGCACGAATTCCACGTTCAGCACGCAAGGCGTATTGTCCTTGGTGTTGCGGCGGGTGAAGGCGGGATCGGCGACGATCGAGGCGCGCAGCTTGTTTTCCGGGTGGTTGTAGGCCCGGCGCACGCCTTCATCGACCACTTCCTGCATCGACTTGTCGCTTTCGAGGCGGCAGTTCTGGCCCCATTTCAGGAACACGTTGACGATGCCGGTGTCCTGGCAGATCGGGCGGTGCCCCTGCGCGCACATCTTCGAATTGGCCAGGACCTGCGCCATCGCGTCCTTGGCGGCGGGGTTCTCCTCGCGCTCATAAGCGGCGGCCAGCGCCCGAATGTAGTCCATCGGATGGAAATAGCTGATGTACTGCAGCGCGTCGGCGACGCTGTCGATAAGGTCCTGTTCCCGGATAGTGACCATTTCGGCCATGATCGTTGCACTCCTGATACGGTCTTGCGCGATTCCATAGTCGCGGCTGTGCCCCGCAGTCAAAGCACTTGGCCCGCGCCACGCCATGACCTAGAAGGCGCGGCCATGGCAGCGCCCGCACATCGAGGCGGGCAGTGGAAGGATTTGACGAGGCTATGACGGTTACCGAGGATCAGCGGGACACCACGCTGGCGGCACGCCGGGCCATGATCGACAGCCAGCTGCGCACCAGCGGCGTCAACGAGCCCTGGATCCTGGAGGCGATGGGTTCGCTCGCCCGTGAGGACTATGTGCCCGCGAACATGCGCGATGCCGCCTATATCGACCGCGCGATCGCGCTGGGCGATGGGCGCATGCTGGCATCTCCGCTCGTGCATGGGCGCTTTCTGGCAGAAGCCCGCCCGACGCAGGCAGACAAGGCGCTGCTGATCGGTGACGATGGCTATCTGGCAGCGCTTTTGCGCCCGCTGGTGGGCTCACTCGACGTGGTGGCACCCGGGGATGCGGGCGCGATCGGTTCTGGCGATTACACGCTGATCATGATCGATGGCGCGATCGAAGCGCTTCCCGATGCTCTGGTCGATCGCTTGGCGCCCGATGGCCGCGTGGTGACGGGTCAGGTTTTGCGCGGCGTCACGCGTGTGGCTACCGGGCGCAAGGCGGCGGGCCGCGTGGCGCTGTTGCCGTTGGCCGAAATCGGTATTCCCGTTCTCCCCGAATTCGCCGCGCCTAAACGCTGGTCGTTCTGACCGTGACCCGGTTCGCGCAGCGTTCCGGGTTTCGGACTGGGGTGGGACTTCTGGCGCTGGTACTCGCGGGGGTGAGTGCCGGTGCGGCACAAGCCGATACTCTGACCGAGGCGCTGGTTCAGGCTTACCTGACCAATCCGACGCTCGAATCCTCGCGCGCCCAGCAACGGGCGAATGATGAGAACGTGCCGATCGCCAAGGCGGCCGGGCGGCCGAACGCGAACGTGACGGGTACGTACACCGAGTTCGTCGAGCGCAGCGCCAATGCCTTCACCGCTCCGGAGCGCGTGGTTTCGGCTCAGGCGCAGCTTGGCGTGCCGATCTACTCAGGCGGCGGGGTCAAAAACCAGATCAAGGCGGCCAAGATCCGCGTCGCTGCCGGTCAGGCCGATTTGCGCGGTGTCGAATCCTCGCTCTTCAACCAGGTCGTGGCCGCCTACATGGACGTGATCCAGAATCAAGCCATCGTCGGGCTGAACCGCAGCAACGTCGCCGCGCTCAACACCAACTTGCAGGCCACCGGCGATCGCTTTCAGATCGGCGACCTGACCCGCACCGACGTGGCGCAGAGCCAGTCGCGCCTCGCCTTGGCTCAGGGAGACTTGCGCACGGCAGAGGCCAATCTGGCGGGCGCGCGGGAAACCTATATCCAGTTGGTGGGCAAGGCACCGGTCGATCTTCAGCCGCCGCCCCCTTTGCCCAACCTGCCGGCCAGCGCAGACGAGGCCGTAAGCTACGCGTTAGACAGCAACCCCGATCTCCTTGGTGCGCGTGAGCGTGTGAAGGCGGCAGAGCGGGATATTGACGTAGCAGGTGCAGGCCGCCTGCCCACGGTGAGCCTTTTCGCCAATGGCAGCTACAACAATTACCTGAACACGCTTGCCAGCGGTGTTGCCGGCGTCTCGCAGACGGACCGACAAGGCCAGGTAGGCGCGCAGCTCTCGTTGCCTCTGTTCCAGGGCGGACGTCCAGCGGCGTTGCGGCGGCAAGCGCAGCAAAATGCCTCGGCGACGATGGAAACCGAGATCGCGACCGAGCGTAGCGTGATCGCCCAGGTCCGCTCCGCCTATCAGTCCTACCTCGCCGCCAGTGAACTGATCGCGCTGAATCAGACCGCAGTCGATGCCGCCGCGCTCAGCCTGGAAGGCGTGCAGGCCGAAAACAGCGTGGGCAATCGCACCATTCTAGACATTCTGAATGCCGAGCAGGAGCGGCTGCGCGCGCAAGTGCAACTCGTGATCGCCCGGCGTAACGCCTACGTCGCCGGCTTCAGCCTGCTGGCAGCGATGGGCCGGGCCGAAGCGCGTGATTTGAACCTGGATGGCGGCGCGCTTTACGATCCGAACGTCAACTACAAGCGGGTGCGCGGCAAGTTCTTCGATTTCGACGACGATCCCGCACCGGTCGCCCGATCAACGCGCACCGTTGACACACCGGTTCAGGGCGCAGACATTCCGGCAGCGGACCAGCCGCCTCCGGCGATTCAGCCAGGAGCAGCTGGAACAGGGGTTTCCGCTCCGGTCGGGGCGCAGAAGCCGGCAGGGGCAATTGGGGCAACAAGGCCATGAAGCAGAACGGCGAACCAAGCGTCGAGGAAATCCTGGCGTCGATCAAGCAGGTCATCGCGCGTGACACGCGCGCAGCTGCGATCTTCGAGCCGGTTCAGCCAGAAACAGCAGTGGCAGCCACCACCGCGCAGGCCCAGGCAGACACGGTGGAAAACGACGATGTGTTGGATCTGACCGAAGCGGTTGCCGCCGAAAGCCCACCGGCAGATCCTGCTTCGGAAGAACCCTCGCCCCTTCTTGCCGAAGGAACCCGCAATGCCATGCGCGAATCGCTGGCAGCGCTGGCGGCGATCTCCGGCCCGGGAGCATCGCCGCAGATCGTGCGCTCCGGCGAAACCTCCCTCGAAGCGCTCACGCGTGATCTGCTGCGACCGGCGTTGACCGAATGGCTCGACGCTCATCTTCCTGCATTGGTGGAGCGTCTGGTCGCCGCCGAAATCGCGCGGATCGTGGGCAAGAAGGCCTGAGATCTTCATCGCGACCGGGCCTTGCGATGACTTGGTGGATTTGCGCCCATGCGCTTCCTATCTGCACTGCATGATATTTCTGCCTCCCTACGCGGCCAGAGCCCGCGCGTGACCACATCCCGCAAAGATATCGACAAGGCGCAGGCCGCCTTCGTCAAGATCGGTGGCCCGATCGTGCGCCGCCAGATTTTCCTTTGCGCCGAGCCGCAGAAGGGCGAATGCTGCCGTCCCGAAGTCGGCGCGGCAGCGTGGAAGTACTTGAAAAAGCGCCTGAAGCAGCTGGGGCTAGATGGCAGAGGCGGCGTCGCCCGGACCAAGGCCGATTGCCTGCGCATCTGCGTGGCCGGGCCGATCGCGGTCGTCTGGCCGGACGGGGTCTGGTATCATTCGTGTACGGAGGATGTGCTGGAGCAGATCATTCAACAGCATCTGATCGGCGGTAAGCCGGTGGAGGCGTTTCGCCTATGCCCGCCGCAAGGGGCAACATTGGAACCCATTACCGTAGAGGATTAGCGTTGCGCCAGCTTGTCAGCCCAAGCCCGCCCGTACTGCCGCCAGATCGATGCCCAGCCGCTTGACGCGGTAGTAGAACGTCTCGCGCGGAATGCCCAACGCCTCCAGCGCCGGCCCGATTTCGCCACGCGCATTCACCAAGGCCTCGACGATCGCCCCCCGCTCGAAATCGCGAACGCGGCCCGGTAGCGGCATTTCCAAAGGGGTTTGCGCGATCTGCTCGCCCAGCCCCAGGACCTGCCGCTCCACCGCCATCTCCAGTTCGCGCACGTTCCCCGGCCAGTCCGCCCGGCTCAGGAGCGAAAGGGCCTGCGCCAGCGGCGGTACGGGTCGTCCATGCGTTTCGGCCAGAGCCTGCAGGAAGTGCGCGGTCAGCAGCGGCAGATCCTCCAGCCGCTCGGACAACGGGGGCAAGCGCAGGGAAACCGCTGCCACTCGGTGATATAGCGCGGGCAGGACATCATCGCGCCGCCCCTCGTCCAAGGTGGCGATGATGCGCAGATCAACCGGCTGTGGATCGCGCGCTTCCAGGGCGACCGCGCGCCGTTCCACCAGTTGCACCAGGCGATGCTGCAGGGGTGCTTGCGCCCGATCGAGATTGTCGAGCAGCAAGGTGCCGCGATCGGCCCCGGCGATCAGGCCATGCGCGGTGAACAGGTCTTCGACCGACCCGACCGGCGGCGCCGCGCAATCCAGCGTAACGAAGCGATGCCGCGCGCGCTTGCCCGAGCGGTGAATCAACTTCGCCAGCAGCGCCTTGCCGGTCCCGGTCGCCCCCTCCACCACGATGTCCAGGTCCGTTTCCCCCAGCATCGGGATCATCGCGCGCACGCGCTGTATCGCACCGTTGCGGCCGATCAGGCGGTCCGAAGGCGACGTGTCGACCCCGGCGCGCAGCTCGCGGTTTTCCAGCGTCAGGCGCCGCGTGGCGACAGCCCGTGCCACTGCGCTCAGCAGGATGTCGGGATCGAACGGTTTGGTCAGGAAGTCCCAGGCCCCCGCCTTCAGGGCATCGACCGCCATCTCGATATCTCCGTGGCCGGTGATCAGGATGACGGGCAGTTGCGCGTCCCGCTCTCGCAAATGGCGGAACAGCTCGATCCCGGACATGCCGGGCATTCGCACATCCGTTATCACGACACCGGGGTAATCCAGGTCGATCGCGTCCAGCGCCGCCTTTCCATTCCCGAACCGCGCGACCGAATACCCCGCTAGCGTCAGGAGTTGCCCGGTCGCCGCCGCCAGATCGGCGTCATCGTCCACCAGCGCGACAGTGCCTGCGTTCATGCCGCCACCATCTCTATCTCGAAGCGAGCGCCCACCGCGCTTTGCGCCAGCCGCAACGTCCCGCCCAGTTCCACCATGATGTCGTGCGAGATCACCAGCCCGAGGCCCAAGCCCTCCGCGCGGCTCGTCACGAAGGGTGTAAACAGGCGGGAGGCGACATCCGGCGCGATGCCCGGGCCGTTGTCCTGAACGCTCAGGACCACCTTCGGGCCGATGCTGATATCCATGACAATTTGCGCATCTTGCTGGCCTCTCAAAGCCTCCAGTGCGTTTTGCAGGACATTGACCAGCACCTGCTCCAGCCGCACGCGACCGCCCGAGACGAGCAGAGCAGGATCGACCGCCGGGCGCACCAGGCGGATGGGGCGCAATTGCTCTTTCAGGATCAACAGCGCACCATCGACAACCTCGGCCACCGGGACCGGCCGTTGCTGTCCGCTGCGCCGACGTGCGAAGCCGCGCAATTCACCAGTCACCGCGCCGATCCGGTCCGAGAGACCGGCGATGGTGGTAAGATTGGCCCGCACCGCTGCATAGTCGCCGCGATCCAGCAATTGCTCCGTGGTGCGCGCATAAGTCCTGATCGCTGCCACCGGTTGCGCTGTTTCATGCGCCACGCTGGCGGTAACCTGGCCCAAGGTCGCCAGGCGATTGGCTTGCCGCAAGCTCTCACGCAGCTCGGCGGCCCGCGCTTCGCTGGCGGCGCGTTCCTCGATCTCCTGAGTCAATTCCGCCGTTCGCGCCACCACGGCCTCTTCCAGATCGGCGGTGCGACGGCGCGCCAGCCGCCCGCGTTGCCGCAGCGCCCAAGCGAGCGCGGCCAGCGCGATGGCGCCCAGCCCTGCGCTGAAAGCCGCGACGCGTTGCGCTGCATGCACCGGCTGCGTGGAGATACGGCTGAGCGTGAGCGTCCAGCCGGACTGTCCGGTCTCGACCGTTTGTGACACGCGATCGCCCTCGATCCGCAAGGGCCGCGCCGTGCCGGGCGGTACCCTTGCCTCCGCCTCGACAGCCGCCACTATCGCCGGTGTGAGCGGGCGCGTGCCGGCAAAGCGCCAGGCGGGGCGGCTCGTTACCAGCACTACGCCGTTGCGGTCCCGCACGAACGTGTCACCCCCCGCCCGCGCCCAGTCCGTCTCCAGCCGATCGAACGCCAGCTTGATCACCACGATGCCGCCAGACGCCACGCGGCGTGAAAGATAGAGCCCAGGCTCCCGGCTCACAGTGCCCAAGGCAAATTGCGAGCCTGCCCCGCGTTCGCGCGCCTCGCGCACATAGCGGCGAAAGCGATAGTCGTTGCCGATGAAACTGGCGGGCGTGTTCCAATTGCTGGCGGCAACCGCCATCCCGTTGCGATCCACCACATAGAGCGCCGCCGCGCCGGTTGTTTGCGCCAAGGCTTGCAGCTTGCGATTGAGCATAGCCGCCGCACCGCCTTGCCCCGCCAAAGTCGCCACCACATCCCGATCATCCGCCAGCGCCAGCGGGACAAGACTGAAGCGGGCGATCTCGCTATCCAGCAGCGAGGCACGCAACTGCGCATCGGTCAGGACCGAGGCTGCCAGCCCGGCGCGCGCGCGATCGCCAGCGACCTTTGCCGCCAGCGCCGCGATCCCGAGGGCCACGAGCACCGCGACGATCAGCCAGACAACCTCGACATGACGCGATTGAACCATGGCGGCAGGTTAGCGCCTCCGCCACGCTGTGCAAGTTCTTGCACAAACGCCGCCTTCGGCGTGGAAGTTTCTGCACTGCTTTATCGTCCCGCTGCGGTAATAGCTTTGATATAAAAGGATTTCTCAGTGGAGAATTTTATCTTCGCCCGCGTTTCGGCTCATGAGAAACTCTTCCGATCCGATGAACCGCCCGCAAGTGGCGCAAGGAGAGGCCCGAAGTCATGATCCTTCCCGATCAGCACCATGCCGGCAGTCATCTGTCCAAACGCAAGCCCTGGTATGCGCAGCTATACGTCCAGGTCCTGATCGCGATCACAGCAGGCGTCCTCCTGGGGCACTTCGCACCCGCCACAGGCGAGGCGATGAAGCCGATCGGCGATGGCTTCATCAAGCTGGTGAAGATGATCATCGCGCCGGTGATCTTCCTGACGATCGTGACCGGTATCGCCGGAATGCGCGATCTGGGCGCGGTGGGTCGCGTGGCGGGCAAGGCGTTCGCCTACTTCCTCTTCTTCTCCACGCTGGCGCTGATCGTCGGGCTGATCGTGGCCAACGTGATCCGGCCAGGAGCGGGCCTCAATATCGATGCCGCCACGCTGGATGCGGGGAAGATCGCTGATTATGCCGCCAAGGCGCATGAAACCACGCTGACCGGCTTCCTGCTGGGCGTGATCCCCGACACGTTCCTCTCGGCGCTGACCCAGGGCAACATCCTCCAGACGCTGTTCGTCGCCATCCTGTTCGGCATCGGCCTTGGCATGATCGGCGAGCGCGGCGACCGGGTGCTGACGGCACTGGAAGACCTGTCGCTCGCCGTGTTCAAGGTAGTCGCGATTCTGATGCGGGCGGCACCTGTCGGCGCGTTCGGCGCGATGGCGTTCACCATCGGCAAGTATGGCGTGGGCACGCTGGCGAACCTCGCTGCGCTGGTCGGCACGTTCTATCTTACCAGCTTGCTTTTCGTGCTGGTGGTGCTGGGCACGGTCAGCTGGCTGGCCGGTTTCTCTATCCTGCGCCTGATCGCCTATCTGAAGGCAGAGCTGCTGCTGGTGCTGGGCACGTCCTCGTCCGAGAGCGCCCTGCCCTCGCTGATGGAAAAGATGGAGCGCGCCGGCTGTCCCAAGTCGATCGTGGGTCTGGTCGTGCCCACCGGCTACTCGTTCAACCTGGATGGCACCAACATCTACATGACGCTGGCCGCGCTGTTCATCGCGCAGGCTTGTAACGTCGATTTGTCACTGGGCCAGCAACTGCTGCTGCTGGGCGTGGCCATGCTGTCGTCCAAGGGCGCTGCGGGCGTGACCGGGGCAGGTTTCATCACGTTGGCGGCCACGCTCTCGATCGTGCCTGACGTGCCGGTGGCAGGCATGGCGCTGATCCTGGGCGTCGATCGCTTCATGAGCGAATGCCGCAGCCTGACCAACTTCATCGGCAACGCGGTGGCCACCGTGGTGGTCTCACGCTGGGAAGGCCGACTGGATCGCGAGCAGTTCTCGCTCGCGCTGTCCGGTCACAGTGCCCGCATCGACGAGATGCCCGCCACCGCCGTCCCCGCCGAATAAGGACGCCAACATGACCCGCTATGCAACCGCGCTTGCGAGCGCCACGGCCCCGCTCGCCCTGATGATCGCTGCTCCGGCGCTGGCCCAAAGCACCGTGGCCCCATCCACCAACGCCCAGCAAGGCACCGCGCAGACACCCGGCGTTCAGCGCTCCACGGCTCCCAGCGAGACGGGCCAGACCCGTGCCGCGGCAACCCCGGTGGTGACATCCTACCCGGCGGCGGCGGCCGGCGATGGCGCAACCACGGGCGGCTACAACTTGTCACGCTGGGCAGAAGACTGGCGGGTCATGCGCGATCCGGCCAAGCGGGACGATCCGCTGGACCGGCTGAAATATCTGCCACTGGACGATGATGGCGACATTTATCTCACCTTGTCCGGCGAGGCGCGGCTGCGCGTCAACATGACCAGCAACCCCAACTTGCGCGAGACGCCCCACCAGCGGCAGGACATCCGCCGCCTGACTGCAGGCGCAGACCTGCACGTCGGCCCTCACCTGCGGTTCTATGGTGAGGTGGCGCATGGCGGCATCTCAGGGCGTAACCTCGGCGCGCCGCCAGCGACGCTGCGCAACGACTTGGTATGGCAACAGTATTTCGTGGAAGGCAACACCACCCTCGGCGATGTGACTATAGGGGCGCGCTACGGCCGGCAGGAGTTCACAGACGGGCCAAACTTGCTGGTCTCGCAACGGGATAACAACACGATCCGTTACACTCTGAACGGGCTGCGCGCCTGGGCACGCGGTTCGAAGTGGCGGATCGATGCCTTCGATATGCGCCCCACAGCCTATGGCGATCTGGGCACGGACGATGATGTGAACGACCCTGCCCGCCGCTTTTCCGGTGTGACGTTCGGCGTCGTCCTGCCCGAAAAGCTGCTGGGGGGATCGAAGCTGTATCTCGATCCTTTCGTTTGGCGGCGGCGCAACAAAGTCGGGGCCTGGGGCGGCAGGATCGGGCCGGCCACCCGCTGGTACGCCGGCGCGCGGCTTTGGGGTGACGCCGGGCCGCTGACGATCGACTGGTCGGTTAATCACCAGTGGGGCCGCTATATCAACCAGGACATCGACGCGTGGCAGGCCTTTTTCGCGCAGACCTATCGCCTGGGCAAATCACCGACTTCGCCTCGGATCGGCTTCCATGTCGATTATGCCAGCGGCGGTGGCGGCTATGGCGATGGCAAGCTGCGCGATGCCTATGCTCCGTTCGGCAACAACATCTACTACAGCTATCAACTGTCCCTTACCCCCTCCAACCTGGTCGCGGTGGCGCCGAACGTGACGTTCTCACCCGCCCGCAAGCTGCGCGTCACCGCCGAGTACCAGCTGACCTGGCGCGATAACACGCGCGATGCCGTCTATCGCGCCAACGGCCAGCCTTTCGCCGGAACGCAGAACGTGCGGGATGCCAAGATCGCCAATCTCACCCGGGCACAAGTCGTCTGGACGATTTCGCCCCGCTTGTCCTTCACCGGGCGATACGAGCATCTGGCGGCAGGGCCATCGCTGACGAAGGCCGGCTATCGCAGCTCGGACTTCTTGGCTGGTTGGCTGAGCTTTCGGTTCTGAAGCACGAACCTAGCGGTTGCGCTCTTCCTCAAGCTTGTCGGCGATCGCGTCATCGTGACCGGTGCCGCTGGAGAGGAAGATCAGCCCCATCAACGCAGAGGTGAGCAGCATGGTGAAGCCGATCCCCAGCGCAGCGGCGATATACATGTGGATCGAGACCATCCCGTTGCTGCGATAGAGCACCCAAAGCGAGCCGACGACCAGGGTGACCGTGACCAGCATCATCCAGCGCAGGATGCGCCGGAAGCGAGCCCAGGCGTGGGCCGCCTTTTCCGGATCGTCGAGAGGGGAGCGCGGAATCATCGATAGCCCATGTGCGATGTCCCGCCCCCGCTTGCAAGGCCCGCCGCGACCGGAAGAGGCTTGCGCGAGAGAGGCCCATTTGGACACCCCGCAGGCGTGTGATACGCTGCCTTACCGATAAGACCAGGAGATCGCTTGCCATGACCATTGGCCGTCTGATCCAGGGGCGCGAAGCCGCCGTCCTGAGCTGCCGTACGGATACCCTTGTCCATGAAGCGGTCGCAATGCTGGCCGAAAGGCGGATCGGCGCAATGCCGGTGGTGGATGACAGTGGGCTGGCGGGCATGTTTTCGGAGCGGGACGTCATCTACGGCCTGCACGAGCATGGGCCGCAGGTGCTGTCCCAAACCGTGGGCAGTGTCATGACCGCGCCCGCCGTCACCGTGGAACCGGAAACCACCGTCCTCCAGGCGCTATCGTTGATGACGCGTCGCCGCATCCGCCATCTGCCGGTCCTGAGCGGGGGCGTGATGGTCGGCTTGGTTTCGATCGGTGACCTGGTGAAGCACCGTATCGACCAGATCCAGTCCGAGGCGGAAGCCATGCGCAGCTATATCCAAACGGCCTAATCGCGATTCCGTACGGCGCTTGCCGCAAGGGGCGGCGGCGCTTACATCATGGCCATGGATACTGCAGTGCAAGCCCCGATCACGCTCAGCCCCTCAGCCGCGGCGCGCGTCGCCACGATCGCGTCCAAGCAGGGCAAGGCGCCCGTCCTGCGCCTCTCCGTGGAGGGCGGCGGGTGCTCGGGCTTCCAGTACAAGTTCGGCCTCGCCGAAACCGTGGATGACGCTGATGTCGTGGTCGAAACCGACGGTGTGCAGCTGGCGGTGGACGATATCAGCATCGATCTGGTGCGGGGGTGCATCGTCGACTATGTCGAATCCCTTGGCGGCGCGGCGTTCCGCGTTGAGAATCCGCAAGCCACCGCCGGCTGCGGTTGCGGTTCCAGCTTCGCGATCTGAGCACCAAGCGCGATGTCCGGCATCATCAAGGTCGCCTCGTTCAACATCAACGGCATAAAGGCGCGCATGCCGCGCTTGCTGGAATGGCTGGAGGAAACCCGCCCCTCGGTCGCGTGCCTGCAGGAGATCAAGACACAGGACGAAGGCTTTCCCGCCGCCGACTTCGAGAAGCTGGGCTACAAGGCCATCTGGCACGGGCAGAAAGGCTTCAACGGCGTGGCCATCCTGGCCGATGGCGAACAGCCTGAGGAAATACAGCGCGGGCTGGAAGGTGAGCCCGAGGATGAGCACTCACGCTATATCGAGGCGCAGGTGTTCGGCATTCGCGTGGCATGTATCTACCTGCCCAACGGCAATCCGCAGCCTGGCCCCAAGTTCGATTACAAACTGCGCTGGATGGATCGGTTGCACGCGCGAATGAAGGCTATCGCGACGGAGGAAGTGCCAGCGGTCGTCACCGGGGATTACAACGTCATCCCCACGGATCGCGACGTCTGGTCACCCCCCGCGATGGCGCCCGATGCGCTGATGCAGCCGGGATCGCGGGACGCCTATTACCGCCTGATGCACGATGGCTGGACGGACGCGCTGGCCACGCACAATCCTCGCGGCGGGGTGTGGACGTTCTGGGATTATCAGGCAGGCGCATGGCAACGGGATCATGGCTTTCGCATCGATCACGCCTTACTTTCGCCCGAACTGGCCGATCGCCTGGTGGCAAGCGGCGTGGACAAAGCACACCGCGGGCGCGAGAAGGCCAGCGACCACGCGCCGGTCTGGGTGGCGTTGCGCGCCGCCTGAACATCCGGCCGGCATAGCCGATCCGTTACGCTTGAGGCCTCAACGATAGAAGATGTGATTGTCCACGCGGGCAAGGCGAGTCAGCCGCCAGCTGGGCGATACACGGGCGGCGTGAAAATAGAGCGCGCCGGTCGCTTCGCTGCGCCACATCCCTTGATCGGCGATACGCGCGACCGCAACGGCCTCATGCCAGTCGGATGAGCTGGTGCGCACCGCAGGCATGCTCCGGCCCCTTACGAATGAGAACTGGGACGGTTGGTAGACGACGCCGCAGTAGCTGCTGGGGAAGCGGCCGGACTTGGATCGGTTCACGACAACGCGACCAACGGCCAGTTGGCCTTCCAGAGACTCGCCACGCGCTTCAAAATAGATCGCGCCAGCCAGGCAGCGCATCTCGTCGGAAAGATTTTGCCCGGTGGGCTGGGCATCGACGAGCGCGTCGAGCGATCCAGCGTGCGCTGCGGCTAGATTGTCACCCTCTTCGGCCTCAGTGCCAGCTTGTGGCAGCGCCTGGATGATCGGCCTGGAAATAAATTCAGTCGAAGCGGTCGGCGACACCAGGGTCGGGATCATCGCTTCTGCCGCTGCACCTGCTGCCTTTACGGTAAACAAGCCGGTTAGCAGCGTTCCGGCCAGCGCAACCGCGCTAGCCAAACGGACTTTTCGTAACATTCAAGGCGTTCAAAAAGCGGCGAGCATCCGTCGCATGCGGGAACGGTTTGTTCCTGAAGCACGTTGATTGAACGTGCACGCCTGCCGATGGCCCTCCGTCTGCGTGCTAGCTGGTGCGCTGAACTGCGCTGCCGGCCGCTTCCGCGTGTGAGCGACGGCGCGGATGGCCTACCGCAGTTGCGAAGTCAATCAGCTTTCAATCGGACCGGCGATGAAGCGTTCGGGGTTTTCGACGTCCAGTTCCACGATCCACAAGTCAGGGTCCTGATGTCGCCTGCGATTCAGGTACTCGCCGAAAGCAGCAGGATCATCGGCGGTCTCGGCTTTGGCCTGCGACCATCCCCGCGTACCATCCGCCTGTGGCGCTATCTCGTAAGCTATTGAAAGAGAACCGCGATTCGTTAGGATCAGCACCAAGGTTCCAGCGTCCCGTTCACCCCTGGCCAATACGGTCGCGAAGCCCCCTTCGGCTTGAACCTGGCGGATCAGGCCGGACACCGTGGTATGGGTGGGAAGGCGCATCGGCAATCCGGCGATCAGACCGCCGAGTAACCCGGCAGGCCTGACAACGCGATGCGCGAGCGCATGAACGTGCCGGTCCCGCGCCCCACTTCATCGCCTTCCTCGTCGATCAGGCGCGATTCGGCGACAAGGACACGACGCCGTCCGCTCACCCAGTGTCCCTCGGCAACAAGGGTGCCGCCGCGCACCGGCTTGCTGAGATGCAGGTTGAACGCCGTGGTCAAAAGAAAGCGATCCGTGACCAGCGAATTTGCGGCATAGAACGCCGCGTCATCCAGCATCTTGAAATAGAGCGTGCCATGGGCCGCGCCAGCGGCATGGAAAACATCGGGCTCCACTTGGAAAACGATCCGCGCGCGGCCCTCTGCCGTCACCGACAGCGTGGATTGAAACATCCGATTGATCGGCGCGGAGGCGTAAAGGCTCTCCAGCGCCCGCCAATGAAGCGCTGCTCCGGAGGTCATATCTGTCGATTCCGGTTCAAGCGGCGTCGCGGTCGATGACATCGGACAGCAGGCTATAGATGACGTCAGGCCCAGATGCCGAAACCAGTGCGGCATGCATCCGCTCATCACGCATCATCCGCGAAATCGCGGCCAGCGCGTGGAGATGAGTCGCACCCGCACCGTCCGGTGAGAGCAGACCGAACACGATATCGACCGGCATGCCATCGGCAGAATCGAAGTCGACCGGGCTATCGAGGCGAATAATCGCGGCAACCGGACGGACAAGGCCGGGCAGGCGAGCATGGGGGATCGCCACCTGGCGACCAAAACCGGTGCTACCCAGTTCCTCCCGCTCGACCACACGCTTTAGCACAAGATCTTGATCCAGCGCGTAAACGCGGGCGAACAGGGCAGCCAGTTGCGCCAGAATCGAGGCCTTGTCACCCACAGCCGTGTCGGTACCGCCAGCGATCGCGACAGCTTCAGGCAGAAGGGTGAAAAGAGCACTCATTTTTCAGATTCTTCAGCTTCACGTCGGCACCAGGTTAGCGCCGACTTTGACAAAGGCCTGTTAACTGCGAAAACCCCCGACAAAGCCGGGGGTTCACTCTTCCAGCGATGAAAGCGTGAAAATCGCTGTTTGGGGTCAGGAAGGCTCGACCCAGCCGATCGAACCATCACCACGGCGGTAGACCATATTGTGCCGCCCGGTGCCAGCATTTTTGAACAGCAAAGCCGTGGTGTTGCGCAGATCGAGCATCATGACCGCATCCGAAACCGTGGCTTCCGGAACGTCGACGCGCGTTTCCGCGATCACCAGCGGTGCATCGGCCTCAATCTCTTCGTCATGCTGCTCGGCCCGCTCTTCGAAGATGGTGTAGGACGCATCTTCCGCCGCGTGAGCCTGATGGCTCTGGGCGCTGCGATCGACCAGGCGACGCTTGTAGCGGCGCAATTGCTTGTCGATCTTTTCGGCGGCCTGATCAAATGCCGGGTGGGCATCCTGCGCGATACCGGTGCCCTTCAGAACCAGGTTCTGCATGACGTGCATGATGATATCGCACCGGAACGCACCCGCGGGTGCCTTGCCGAACGTAACGTGGCTGGAGAGGGCGCGGCTGAAATACTTCTCCACCATAGCGCTCAAACGATCGCTGGCATGAGTCTGCAGCGCCTCGCCCGTGTCGACCTGGTGGCCGGAAACGCGAATATCCATGGGCGTTGACTCCTTTCGGTTGATAATCAGTTGGACCAGAGCGGCGTGTCCACCGTCGTCAGAAACGCTGCGTGGGCCGCCAGTTCCGCGGCACTGGCATTATGCGGGCGCGCTGGACGAACCGGCCGCTCGCGTATCTGCAAGGCTGGGCTAGTCGAAACGGCGATGACGCTCTCACTCACCAGTTCCAGCCCGATTTGGCGACCGCCCCGAAGCTCCACATAGACTTGCGCCAGCAGCTCTGCGTCGAGCAGTGCGCCGTGCAGGGTGCGATGGCTGCGATCGATGCCGTAACGTGTACAAAGGGCATCCAGCGACAGCTTCGCGCCGGGATGACGCACGCGCGCCAGGGCCACCGTGTCGATCATCCGTGTACGGCAGACGGGCGGATGACCGCACAGCGCCAGTTCGGCATCCAGAAAGCCGAAATCGAAGCTGGCATTGTGCGCCACCAGGGGGCTGTCTTCAAGGAAAGCCAGCAGCTCTTCCAGGCGATCGCGGAACGGTGGCTTATCGGACAGGAATACGTCAGACAGGCCGTGAACCGCCTCGGCCTCCGCCGGCATCGTACGACCCGGATTGAAGTAGGCATGGAATGTACGGCCAGTGGTGACCCTGTTGAACATTTCGATGCAGCCGATCTCTACCAGCCTGTCTCCCGTCTTGGGATCGAGGCCGGTCGTCTCAGTATCGAAAATGATCTCTCGCATTCCCACTCATATCGACCCGCCGCCAGCGCGACGCAAGGGCCGTGGCGGCTAAACCTGCGTTACAAAGGCTTGCACCATCGCCGTCACGGCCGCGCGGGTGCTTTCGAGGTCTGTGCCGGTATCGATCACGAAATCGGCTTGCGCCCGCTTTTGCGCATCCGGAACCTGCAACGTCAGGATCTGTTCGAATTTCTCTGGCGTCATCCCGGGACGGGCCAACACGCGAGCCCGCTGGGCCTCCGCCGAGGCGGACACGACGATTACTCCGTCCAATCCTTTTGCCCCGGTTTTTTCGAACAGCAGCGGGATATCGAACACGACCAGCGCTTGCTCGGCATGCTCATTCAGGAACTCGGTCCGCATCTGCGCCACGGCAGGATGGACGATGCGCTCCAGCGCACGCAGCCGTTCCGGCTCACCGAAGACGAGTGCGCCCAGCTTTTTGCGATCGACACCTGCGGGGCCGGTGGTACCGGGAAATTCCGCCTCGATCGCGGGTAACAGCGCTCCACCGGGGCCTTGCAGCACATGCACCGCCGCATCGGCGTCAAACACAGGCACGCCCAGTTCGCGCAACATGGTGGCGACGGTGGACTTCCCCATGCCGATCGAGCCGGTAAGACCCAGTATCCGTGGCCCAGTCCGCGGCTTTGCAATGCTCATTGCGGGGCATCCTGGAGGATATGCGCCCGCAATGCGGCATCCTGGTCCCTAGGTGGTTTCACGCCAAAAAAGCGCGCGAAGGCGATGTCAGCCTGGCCGATCAACATGGCAAGCCCGTCGATCGCTTCCAGTTCGCGCATGCGCGCCTCCTTCAGCAGCGTGGTCTCCAGCGGCGTGGTGACGATATCATAGATGACACCGTGATCGGCTACGTCATCCAGCACGTGGGGCAGGGGCGGATGCCCGGCCATGCCCAAGGCCGACGTGTTCACCAGCAGGTCCGCGATTGGAACCTGCTCACCCAGACCGTAGGCCTGGCCGGGCAAACCGAACTCTTCCAGCAAAGCGGCGGCCTTTTCATGGTTCCGGTTCTGGACCGAGATCCAGGCCACCCCCGCCTCGGCCAAGGCGGCCAGCACGGCCCGAGCCGCGCCTCCCGCCCCGATCACGGTCACCGCCTCGAACCGCCGACCCGCGAGCGGCTCCATGAAGCCGGGCGCGTCCGTGTTGGCGCCGGTCAGCCGGCCGTTCGCATCGCGTAGGACCGTGTTGACCGCGCCGATCCGCGCCGCCAGCGGCTCCACTGAATCAAGCAAGGGGAGCACCGCCTGTTTGTGCGGCATCGTGACGTTGCAGCCGCGCCAGTTGGCATCCTCGCGCCGCAGGGCGATATATTCGGGAAGGTCAGCCATCGCGACATGGCAACTGTCATACGCACCGGAAAGCCCCAGCTGCTCCAGCCAATATCCGTGGATCGCGGGCGATTTAGACTGGGCGATGGGATCGCCGATCACTTCTGCCCAGGGCTGGTTCACGCCGGCATCTCCCCCAGGTTTCGCAGAAAGCCAAGGACCGACAGCAAAGGCATGCCCAGGATGGTGAAGTGATCGCCCTCGACAGAGCTGAACAGCTGGACACCGCTCGCTTCGATCCGGAAAACGCCCACGCATCCGGCGACGGCAGGCCACTCGTGGTCAAGGTATTCGGTGATGAAGGCGTCAGACAAGTCGCGCACATGGAGCAAGGCTACCTTCGCCTCTTCAGCCAGCACGCCCCGATCGCGCACGATGGCCGCCGCGCTGTGCAGCTGAAGCACCTTGCCGGAGAAGAAGCGCAAGTGCCGGGCGGCAGCCTCGCGGCTTTCCGGCTTGTCGAAGCGTTGCCCGTCACACACCACCAGGGAATCGCTTCCCAGCACCAGTTCGCCCGGGCGATCGGCGGCGACGGCCCGCGCTTTGGCGCGAGACAGAGCAAGCGCAACTTCGCCGGGCGTAGCATCCGCGCCCAGGCCAGCCTCTACCGCCCGCTCGTCCAGATGGGCGGGCACAGCGGTGAAAGCGACCCCGGCCGCCTCCAGCATGGCTTGGCGCGAGGCGCTCTTGGATGCGAGAACGATCATATCGGCCGTGGTCCTTGCGGACCTTGCTCGCCCGTCGCCTGTCTTTCGTTGAACAAGTTGATCACCGCTGCCGCCGTTTCTTCGATCGAACGGCGGGTGACGTCGATCACCGGCCAGGAATTGTCCGCGAACATGCGCCGCGCGAACTTCAATTCGCTCTCCACCTTGTCCTGATCGACGTAATCGGTGTCGGGCGACTGACTAAGCGAGAGCAAGCGGTTACGGCGGATCTGGATCAACCGCTCGGGCGCGGTCGTCAGCCCCACCACCAGCGGGCGCCGAAGGCCGAACAGGGACGGGGGCGGCGGACTTTCGACCACGATCGGTATGTTCGCCACCTTATACCCGCGATTGGCGAGATAGATGCTCGTCGGCGTCTTGGACGATCGGGAAACCCCCGCCAGCACGATATCGGCTTCCTCCCAATCTTCCCACGCGATGCCATCATCGTGGGCGATGGTGAATTGGATCGCATCGACGCGCGCGAAGTAGGCCTCGTCCAAACGGTGCTGGCGGCCGACGCGGCCTTTCGCTTCCTGCCCCAGCAGGTCTTCCAGCGCGTCCGTCACCCCGTCCAGCACGGCGATTGCCGGCAGGCCGAGCACCTGGCAGCGCGCTTCCAGCTTCCCGCGTGTCTCGTCATTGACCAGCGTGAAGAATACCAGGCCCGGGTTTGCCGCGATCTCACCCATGATCCGATCGAGATGCTGCTGGGATCGCACCATCGGCCAAAAGTGGCGCACGACGTCGGTATCGTCGAACTGCGCCAGCGCCGCTTTGGCGATCATCTCCAGCGTTTCGCCGGTGGAGTCCGATAGAAGGTGAAGGTGGAAGCGCGCCATGGATGGTATCTGCGAACCCCTGCCGTTCGGTGCTTCGAAGCGGGTATCGACCCGTGTGCCAACCGGTGCCGCGAACCCTGTGGATAGCGTCCGCATAAACCACGGGATAGAACCGGTGACAACTCGCAACGCCGGTTTCACCCCCACTACCGGCCTTCTTGGCCTCGGCTTGTGGACAGGGCAGCCCTGTTCTCGACAGGCTGGGGATAAGGCGAACAACCATTGCTTGACCCAACCAGGGTGGGGAGTCGCTGCCCCAGCGCAGGGCTGTTCATCGCGGTACAAATCGGGCAAGGGCCCGCCGTCCCCAGTATCCACAGGGCCAACAGACTCCATCATCCTACTTTAAGACTCTTATTTATTGAGTGAGGTCTAGCCGCGATGCCCGGAACTCTCCTGAACGTGCTCAAGGGCGAGAACGTAAAACCACGGCCGGTGTGGCTGATGCGCCAGGCCGGACGATACCTTCCTGAGTACCGTGCCTTGCGGGCGGAGAAGGGCGGTTTCCTGGCGCTGGTGTACGATAGCGATGCGGCAGCCGAGATCACGCTGCAGCCGATCCACCGCTTCGGTTTCGACGGCGCGATCCTGTTTTCCGACATCCTGATCGTGCCCTATGCGATGGGGCAGGACCTGGCGTTCCTGGCGGGCGAGGGGCCGCGCCTGTCTCCCCGCCTGGCCGATGCCACGCTTGCTAGCCTGGACGCGGTACCGGGGCGGCTGTCGCCTATCTACGAAACGGTGGCAAAGGTGCGCGCGGCCCTCGGGCAGGAAACCACCTTGCTGGGTTTCGCTGGCAGCCCCTGGACCGTGGCGACCTATATGGTGGCAGGAGAAGGCAGCCGCGATCAGCATGAGACCCGCGCGATGGCCTATGCCGATCAGGCCGGCTTCCAGGCGATCATCAATGCCGTGACCGAAGTGACCATCACGTATCTGAGCGGACAGATCGAGGCTGGGGCCGAAGCGGTGCAGCTGTTCGATTCCTGGTCCGGCACGCTGGCACCTGCCGAGTTCGAGCGTTGGGTGATCGCTCCCAACGCCTGGATTGCCGAGGCCATCCACCAACGTCACCCGGGCGTTCCGGTCATCGGTTTCCCCAAGGGCGCGGGAGAGAAGCTTCCCGCCTATGCGCGCGAAACCGGCGTCGATGCCGTCGGCGTGGACGAGACGATCGACCCGATCTGGGCCGCAAGGGAACTGCCGGCCGGCATGCCCGTCCAAGGCAATCTCGATCCGCTGCTACTACTGGCGGGGGGAGAGGAACTGGATCGGCAGGCCCGCCGCATTCTCGATACCTTCGCCGATCGGCCCCATGTGTTCAACCTGGGCCATGGTATCGGCCAGCATACCCCGATTGCCCATGTGGAACGCCTACTCGCCACCGTCCGCGCCTGGCAGGGCTGACGGGGCCGTTCAATCGCGCTAGGGACACGTTTATGGATCAGCTCGCCGCAATCTACCCCTGGCTCAAGGCCGGCCATGTCATTTTCGTGATCTTCTGGATGGCGGGGCTGTTCATGCTGCCGCGCTATTTCGTGTATCACCAGGAAAGCGAGCCCGGCTCGGCGGAGGAGGCCCGCTGGGTCGATCGCGAGGCGAAGCTGCGCAAGATTATCCTGACGCCTGCGATGATCATCGTTTGGCTGTTGGGGCTAATTCTTGCCAGCACCGGCCAATGGTGGGTGGCGGGCTGGCTGCATATCAAGCTGCTGCTGGTGTTGGCACTATCAGGCTACCATGGCTGGATGGTGGGCTATTCCAAAAAGCTTGCCAAAGGCGAGCGGCGCTTGTCCGGCAAGGCGTTGCGCCTGCTGAATGAAGTGCCCGGCGTAACTGCGGCCGTGATCGTGATCCTGGTGGTGGTAAAGCCGTTCTGAACTTGGGTTCGAACGACTGATGCGGTGATACGTGACCCGTTCCGCAGCATCCGATTGACCCGCCTCGCCGCAGCGCTTATCTAAGCGCGGTCCCGGCATCGGGCCGCGCGTTCATTCGCCAGCCCGGATCCGCTTTCCCCAAGCCCATCGATCCGCCGGTCATCTTCCAGTTCACCCTGATTACAAAGATTTAGCACAATGCACCTGAAAGAACTCAAGCAGAAAACCCCCGCAGATCTGGTCGCCATGGCCGAGGAACTGGGCGTCGAGGGCGCTTCCACCATGCGCCGCCAGGACCTCATGTTCGGCATCCTCAAGGAAGTGGCTGAGGACGGCGAAGAAATCATGGGTCTCGGCACTATCGAGGTGCTGACCGACGGCTTCGGCTTTCTGCGCAGCCCCGAAGCAAATTACCTCGCGGGTCCGGACGACATCTACGTTTCGCCCAACCAGGTCCGCAAATGGGGCCTGCGCACCGGCGATACCGTTGAGGGTGAGATCCGCGCGCCCCGTGATGGCGAGCGTTACTTCGCCATCACCAAGCTCACCAAAGTCAATTTCGATGATCCTGACGTGGTTCGCCACCGTGTCAACTTCGACAACCTGACGCCGCTCTATCCCGACGAGCGCCTGAACCTCGACAGCCT
>NZ_CAXYKL010000013.1:0-5028 GCF_964277725.1 uncultured Novosphingobium sp.
GCGGGAAACATAGACGCCGCCGTGCCGCCCCCGACGCAGTTCGATCAGCTTTTGCTGATCGGCCAGGAGCACGGTGTCCCGCATGACGTCGATACTGACGCCATAAGATGCGGCTAGCGCTGCAATAGTGCCAAGATAATGGCCGGGGTAAACGTCCGGCTCGCTGATCCGCTGATGCAGCGCGCGCAGCACATGATGGGCCAACTTCATGGCGGAAGCCGGGGCTTTGGCGGAGGGCCGAAATAAAGTATGGGGCCGCAAGGTCTGCGAAAGCATGCCGTCCGCCAGCGTCATCTTTACGTATTCGGCTTCTTGATCCGTGCAGTCGCATGCGGCGCGATCCGTGCTGCTGACATCGCCGGCGAGAACGGCCTGGGCGACACACAGCTCCAGTTCCCACATCACCTCGTCACGATCGGAGATCGGGTTGCCTCGGATATCGACAAGATGAAGTTCGGACATCATCGCGTTGTGATAAGCCCCGTGATAGGCGGAGTGAAGAAATGATAGAGCGGCCCCGCCCGCCAGGCTGACAAGATCTGTCCGGAAGATTTGCCAAGCCTCCAAGCTCCAGTTGCCTTTGTCCATCGCTGACATTTTCTGGATGTCGTGTGCCAGGCGCTGGCGTCCCTCAGGGCTTATTTTGCGCGTAGCTTCCCGGATGCCCAAACGGTACAGCGCCATCGCGAACTTCGCGACATCCAGCGTTGGCAACTCTGCCAGAGTAAGATGGTCCACCAGCTTCTGGGTGGCCTCTGCCGATGGCCTCCCGCCGCCATAAAGGCCGCCCAATCGACCACGCACGACGCGGATGACGCCTTGTCGCTCAAGCTCTCTTGCCGCAGAGCGCATAGTGCTGCGGCAAACGCCGAATTCTGCCGATAACTGATGCTCGTCACCCAAGCGGCACATATCCTGTGCATCGCTGGCCTTTGCCCGCAGTAAGCGAATGGCTAGCACCACTCGTCGCTCCGCCGGACCTGCGCCTGCAGGTCGGCCAGCGTCGTTGCGCCTCATCCCGGTATCCCATAATTATCGTTGCCAATGAGGCTAACGACTGATCGCAGCGCCGACAATGCGTAATATGCACATGTGAATACTGGTATCGCCAGTGCGACATCATGGAAATCCCCGTCGCTGTGATCCGGCAGCGGACGCAACCCCTTGCGCCTCAGGGCGATGTCGGGAATATCGCAGCCTGTGATAAGGCGATTTTCTTATACCGATTGGTGAGGATGGGTGAAATGGTAGATTACGTGATCGCCGGCTCCGGCAGCGCGGGTGCCGTCCTGGCGGCCCGACTTACCGAAAATCCCGATGTGAAGGTCATCCTGGTCGAGGCGGGAAAAGATCGGTCGCGCAATCTTTTCGTGACGATGCCCGCAGGCTCTTACGCCATGATGGGAAACAAGATTTTTGATTGGTCGATTCTGGCCGAGCCTGATCCCAGCATCGGGGGTCGGCGTATCAACTGGTCAGGTGGCAAGATGCTGGGCGGGTCCAGCAGCATAAACGGGATGGTCTATGTCCGGGGTAATCGGGATGATTACACCCGCTGGGTTGAAGCCGGTGCCGACGGCTGGGGCTGGCCGGAGATGCTGCCTTACTTCCTGAAGGCCGAGAACTACCAAGGCGCGCCCTCGCAATGGCATGGCAGCCATGGTCCCCTGAAAGTCGGCCACCAGAACGCGCGGCATGAACTCGTCGACGCGGTGATCGGCGCTTTCGTGAACAATGGCGTGCCCCATCGCGAGGAGTACTGCGATGGCGATCAATATGGCGTCTATGAAAATTTGACGACGGCCCCTGGCGGGCGTCGCTCCAGCACGGCGGTGACATATCTGGCAGAGGCTCGCAAGCGGCCGAACCTGACGATCATGACCGAAACCACGGTGGACAAAGTGCTGATCAGTGAAGGCCGTGCGACCGGCCTGCGCGTGATCCGCGGAGATGTGGCGAGCGACATCATGGCACGCACGACACTGGTCTGTGCCGGCGCGTTGAATTCTCCGGCGATCCTGATGCGATCCGGAATCGGCCCGGCACAGGCCCTTTCAGCGCTGGGCATTCCGGTGGTGGCCGATCTGCCCGTTGGCCAGAATCTGCAGGACCACTGCGGGCTGACGTATAGCAAGCTGGTGGATGTTCCTACGTACAACAGCCCGTTCGGCCCCTGGACGATCGGCAAGAACCTTCTACGCTGGCTGGCGAAGAAGAATGGACCGATGTCATCTGCGGCGGTGCAGGTCATGGCAGGCCTGCGGTCTTCTCCCGAACTGCCCGAAGCCGACATCGCCGTTAGTTTCATCCCGCTGGCGATCGGGTTTGAAAAGGGCAAGCCGCAGATGCACAAGCAGCCCGGAATTACCATCGGCGGCAACTGCATGCGGCCCGATAGCCGCGGTGAAATCCGGCTCGCCAGTAGCGATCCGCACGCCGCCCCGATCATCGACCATCGCCTGCTGGGTGATGAAAGAGACGTGCGCCGGCTGATCGCCTTTGGAAAATTCCTGGATCGCCTGTTCCGTACCGAGCCGCTGGCATCGCACGTTGTGGCGGACAATTTTCCGACCGAAACCCCGCGCGACGATGCCGAATGGGAGGCCTTGATTCGGGCAACATCCGGCATCGGGTATCATGCGGCAGGCACATGCCGCATGGGTGGTGCCGATGCCGTGTTGGATCCCCAGCTAAGGGTGCGCGGGATAGAAGGTCTGCGCGTCGTCGATGCTTCGGTCATGCCCTCGCTGGTGTCCGGCAATACCAACGCGGCGACGATTGCGATCGCGGAGCGCGCGGCGGAGTTGTTGAGCCACGTACGGCGCTAGGCGCGTAAGCTATCGGGGCTTACAGATTGCGCTTCCAGCGCCGCCATCGCCGGGGCCAGCAGCGCCCGCGTTGCGACGAGGCGCTGCGCCACATGGCCCAGGCCGTTCTCACTCCATGCGCCCATTATCCCCCCGCATACGAGGCACCATTGCTCGGACGGGGCGGTGCCGGTGGGGAAAAGCGGCACGGCTACAGAGGCGTAGCGTCCGCCAAAGCCGCCCGTCAGTTCCACGTGGCCGTTGTCTGCAAGGCTAGCCACGGCTTGTGCGACGCGATCACGGTGGCGCTCCAAACGCTCAGGATCGGCTAAGGCCATTCGGGCCATCGCCATCTCGCGTTCCTGTTCTGGCAGAGCCGCGAGAACCGCCAGGCCGGCAGCGACGGTGTCCAGCGGCGCTCTCCACCCGATCGCGTGGTCGCGTACGATCATGTCGCCGTCGATTTGCTCCATCCAGATCATCTCGTCATCGGCGCGCAAGCTGAGGGTGGCGCTTGTGCCGATATCATCCACGATACTGCGTAGATAAGGCATGGCGACGCTGCGGGCGTTCTGCCCCTGGGCCGCGATGTAACCCAGGGTGATGGCCGGTGCACCGATGCTGAGGCCACGACCAGTGCTCGAGCGCACTAGGAAGCCGCATTTCAAGAGCGTGTAGCACAGACGCCAGGCGGTGGGCTGGCTCATGCCCAACCGCCGGGCAATCTCCGCCACGTTGAGAACCGCGTGAGGACGATCGAAACAGCGCAGCACGTCCAGCCCGCGCGCCAACGCCTTTACAAACTGGCGGTCATTGGGATCGGTCGTTTCATCGGCCTCAGACATCGCAGGTCGTTTTCGCTTCCTCAGGCCACTTGGACCTGGAAGGCCTTATCGTGCCGCTTGGCCCAATCGGCAAAGCTTTCCAACTTGATGCCATGGCTGCGGGCCTTGGCCAGATCGACCTTGTAGCCTTCGACACTAGCCCACTTCTGGCTTTCCACCAGACCGGCATGATTGCCGGCGGCCACGGCTTCCTTGCCGGAGAGACTGCTGCTCCGCACTGGCCGGCCGGTCACATCCGCAATCACCGCCGCAACGTCAGCCATGGTCAGCGATTCCGCCGCAAGATCGATCTCCTGACCATAGAAACGCGCGGGATCAGCGAAGGCGGCTGCGGCGAAACGCCCGATATCGGCGGCCGCGATCAGATCGAGCTGGGTATCTGCCGACATCGCCGTATCAACGGAGCCCTTGATCAGCGATGGGAACATCCATGTCACTTTGGGCGGGATGAAGTTGTCCATCATGAAGGCAGGCTTCAATACCACCCAGAAGGGGAAGCCGGCGCTGCGCACGATGTCATTCACGCCCGACTTGCTGTTCCAGTAATCGGGCCACCACCGATTGCTGTCCCAACCCACGAAGTTGGCCTGATCACCCGCACGCGCCACGGACGTATGCACGAACGTCTGCACCCCCGCGGCCCGCGCCGCCTCGACCAATTGGCGCCCGGTGCGAAGTTCGCTTTCGAGGTCATCGGGCATCGGGGGCATCTGTACGGAGAAGACCCCAGTCACGCCGCTCATCGCGGTCGCCAGGCTTTCCTTATCGTCGAAGTCGCCTTGAACCACGTCTACGCCGCGACCCGCCAGGTCACGCGCGGCCTGACTGTCCGGGTTGCGCGACATCGCCCTCACCTTGAAGCCTGCGTCCAGCAGTGCGTCGACAGTGGCTCCGCCCTGCGCGCCAGTGGCACCGGTTACGAGAATTAGGTTTGCGGTCATGTAAATTGCTCGCCTTGTGAATAGCTGAAACAGGAATAGCTAGGAAATTCAGCGCGAAGTGGGCAACGGCGCGTCACGAAACATCGCACCTGTGGATTCCAATGCTGACATCGGCACCGTGTATCCGCTGCGATCCTCGATCAGGGTGAATTGATCGCGGATGTCCTCCGGCGTGTGACCGGCTTGATGCCAGCCCTTGGTCAATCCGGTGAAAATCTCGCTGACATGGCCCAGCCCGGTTGAGAACACGCGCTTACTGGGGGCACAATCAGCATGGGCAAGGTAGGCTACCATCGGCGCCACAGCCTCTGGCCGCGCATTGTCCTCGAACCAACGGTTGAAGATTTCGTCGGTGGAAAAGCCCTCGAACAAGCGGGACATTCCCAAGGGGCAGATCGCATTGGTCTTGATGCCAAGGCCCTCCCCATCAAGCGC
>NZ_CAXYKL010000014.1:0-8719 GCF_964277725.1 uncultured Novosphingobium sp.
CGGGCTGCGCGTTCTCCGTCAGCGTCAGCTGATCCTCCGGCCCCTCGCGCATGATGCGCGAGAGATGCTGGCCCAGTACTTCGTCCACTTCCTGAAACACTTCGCGCGCGGCGGTGCTGGCATCGGCAAGGTCAGTACCCATGCCGACCTTCTGGCTGCCCTGTCCGGGAAAAACGAATGCGCGCATCGCGATGAACCTCTCCAACTGCTGGCCGCGCCTTCATCCCAAGGTCGCGGTGACGTGGCCGCGCGGATTATTGCGGTTGCGCGCCGGGAGCAACCCCGAACGGCACGATCCTGTTGGCGGCGTCATGGCCGATGTCGGCGCGGCCAAGGTAGGGGATGGCGTGCCGATCGCACCAGTAACGGGCGATCTCCTCCTCGGTCTGGCTGAAGGGACGATCGTTTTCAGGCACGTCGCTGATCCGGCCCAGCCGCAGTCCGGCAACACCGCCCAGATGCGCGGTCACGTGGAAGAACAGGCGATCGACGGCGTAGAGATGCTCGGAGACTTCCTCCACCATCACCACGTGCCCGGCCAGGCCCGGCATCAGTGGCGTGCCGCACAACATCGCCAGCGTCATCAGGTTGAACGCGACGGTGGGGCGATGATCGAGCGAGGGCTCTAGCCCGGACATATCGCCCGAGAGGTAGCACAGAACCCGGCGCACGGCTTCGTCGCCTCGATCGCGGCGACTGCAAGCGAGCATTGGCGCGTGGACCGGGCGGCCGATCCGCTGGCGATAAAGCGCGCCCAGGAGGTAGCCCGCATCGGAGTAGCCGAGCCAGGTCTTGCGGTCGGCATTACGGTCAAACAGCCGTAGCGCATCTTCGGCGATGCGGCCCGCGCCATAGCCGCCACGTGCGAACCATACGGCATCGAACGAGGGATCGTTCGCACACTCGACCAGGGCATCGCGGCGCTGGGCATCGCTGCCGGCAAAGTGGCCCTCCACGGCATAGCTTTGCGGGTGGACGACCAGCTCGACGCCCGGAAACTCTGCAGCGGCTAGCGCGGTGACGCGGGCGGCGTCCTCTGGCAGGATGGGCGTGGATGGGGCGCAGACGGCAATGCGGATCATCCCATCAGCAAAGCAGCTTGCGACGGCGAAGGCCAGAGGGTGTCCATCTCGGGAGCCCTCGAGAGGCATTTCGGCGAGATCGATGTGAGATAGACCGGCCTTGCGCGAACCTGTTGTGCCGCGCCGCCACTCGCCTTACCCAGCGTTGCCATGACCGCTCCCACGCACGATCTCACCGCCCGCCCCTGGTTCTTCTGCGGCATCGGCGGGTCAGGCATGTTGCCGCTGGCGTTGATCCTCAAGGGCCTGGGCGCGCAAGTCGCCGGGTCGGACCGCAGCCGCGATCAGGGACGCAGTGCGGAAAAGTTCGCGTGGCTGGAGCGTGAAGGCTTCCACTTGTTCCCGCAGGACGGCAGCGGCGTGACCTCGGCGGAACAAGTGCTGGTCGCTTCCGCCGCGGTGGAGGACAGCGTGCCCGAAGTCGTCCGCGCCAAGGATCTGGGGTGTGAGCGGATGAGCCGCGCCCAGTTGCTGGCCGCGCTGTTCAACGCAGCACCACGCGGGATCGCGGTGGGCGGCACCAGCGGCAAGTCCACCGTCACCGGCATGATCGGCTGGATCCTCACCGCCACCGGCCGCGATCCCACGATCATGAACGGCGCGGTGATGAAGAACTTGCGCGCGCCCGACGCTCCTTTCGCCAGCGCCCGCGTGGGGCAAGGCGCGGTGTTCGTTTCCGAAGTGGACGAGAGCGACGGCTCGATCGCGCTCTACCGCCCCGAGGTAGCAGTGCTGGGCAATGTCAGCCTGGACCACAAGAGCCTGGAGGAATTGCGCGCGCTGTTCGGCGATTTCCTGGCGACGGCGAAAGTGGCAGCGATCAATTTCGACGATCCGGAAAGCGCGGCGCTGGCGGGAAGAGCCAGCACCGTGCTGGGTTTTGGGATCGAGAGCGCAGACGCCGCCATCGGCGTGGAGCCGGGCAGCGTGGTGCAGCGGGCGGACGCGATCGAGGCGCGCGTGATCGACCGGCGTGACGGATCGACGCACCCCCTCACCCTGCGCCAGCCCGGACGGCACAACCTCTACAACGCGCTGGCCGCGCTGGCCGGATGTGCCGCGCTTGGCGTACCGCTGGACGAGGCGGTGGCGGCGCTGGGTGGGTTCGAGGGGCTCGCCCGCCGGTTCGACATCATCGGTACCAGCCCGTCCGGCGTGACGGTGATCGACGATTTCGGCCACAATCCCGACAAGGTCTCGGCCACGCTCTCCACGCTGAAGGCGCATCCCGGCCGCGTGATCGCCTTCTTCCAGCCGCACGGCTACGGTCCCTTGCGGCAGATGGGCGCGGAACTGGCGCAAGTCTTCGCGCGGCTTCTCGGCCCGCAGGACGTGGTGCTGCTGTGCGACCCGGTCTATTTTGGCGGCACGGTGGACCGCAGCCAGGGCAGCGCGCGGATCGTCGACCTGATCGAAGCGGCGGGTGGCCGGGCGGAGTACGTTCCCGCGCGCGAGGATTGCGGTGCCCGGATCGTGGAACTGGCGCAGCCGGGGGATCGCGTGGTCGTGATGGGCGCGCGGGACGATACCCTGACGACGTTCGCGGAAGGGCTGCTGGCGAAGCTGGGGTAAGCGCTGACGCTGCCCGGGGGCGTATCAGTGCGCGCCCTTCCCCCGCGCCTTGGCGATGAGGTGAACGATCAGCGCGATCAGTCCGCCTAGCACCAGCCCCACCACGGCGGACGCCAGCGCATAGCTCAGCCAGCCAAGCACGCTGCCCAGCGCGCCGGTGGCGTGTTCCACCGCGTGCTGGATGCCGTGCGCGACGTGCGCGGGGCCAGCCAGACCCAGTTCCTCCAGCCCATGCAGGATGATCCCGCCGCCGACCCACAGCATCGCCACGGTGCCCACGGTGGACAGCAGCACCAGCAGCACCGGCATTGCTTTGAGCAGGCCGCGGCCCGTGCTCTTGGCGGCGGCGCTGTCCTTCTTGGTCAGGTGCAAGCCGATATCGTCCATCTTCACGATCAGCCCCACCGCGCCATAGACCAGCACGGTGATGACGATGCCCACCAGCGCCAGAATCACCGCGCGCCCGATCAGCGTCTGGTCGGCCACTTCGGCCAGCGCGATCGCCATGATCTCGGCCGACAGGATAAGGTCGGTGCGCACCGCCCCCGAAACGCGCGCCTTTTCGAACGCGGCGACGTCCGTCGGCTCATCCTCCAGCGTTTCGCCATGCTTGGCCCCGCCCAGCTTCTCCAGCACCTTTTCCGCACCTTCGAACGAGAGGTAGGCGCCTCCCAGCATCAGCAGCGGCGTGATCGCGCCAGGCAGGAACTGGCTCAGCAGCAGGGCCACCGGCAGCAGGATGACCAGCTTGTTGAACAGCGAACCCTTGGCGATCTTCCAGATTACCGGAAGCTCGCGATCGGGCGTGAAATCGGTGACGTAGGACGGAGTCACCGCAGCGTCATCGATCACGACGCCAGCAGCCTTGCTGCCGGCCTTGGCGATTCCGGCGGCGACATCGTCCGCCGAAGCAGCCGCCGCCCGAGCGATGACCGATACGTCGTCCAGCAATGCAACGAGACCCGATGGCATGATGATGCAGCTCCCCTGTTGCAACTTAGCGCGCTCTGGCCGATTCTATGACGCAATGCGAGAGCGAAGGCGAAAAAGCGCGATGGCGCATCAGGTTGCATCACCGGCTCTCACCAGGGGGCCGCGCATATCGGCACGTCCGCCTATCGGGATGATCATCCCGGCATGAACGAGGCACCAGCGACACTCCCGGAAACCGGCCGCCTGCGCCGGCAGATGCGGGCGCATCCGGGGCTTGTCGTCCTGGCGGCGGTCTTGCTGCTGCTTGTCGCGTGGCAGACGTGGACCGCGCCGCCGTGGAAGCTGAATGCGCCGCCGGTCGCCGCCGGGGTCGATCTGCTTGACGCCAACGGCAAGGTATTCGCCCATCGCGGCCCGCGCCCCTCCGAACGGATCGACGCCGCCGCTCTGCCCGCACATGTGCGTAGCGCGTTCCTGGCGATCGAGGATCGGCGGTTCTACGCCCACGGCGCGCTGGACTATCGCGGCCTGGCGCGCGCGGTGTTGGCGAACCTGCGGGCGGGCGGCGTGTCGCAAGGTGGCTCCACGATCACGCAGCAATACGTCAAGAACGCCTTCCTCACCCACGATCGCACCTGGACGCGCAAGTTCAAGGAACTGCTGCTGGCCGACTGGGTGGAGAACTGGATGAGCAAGGACCAGATCCTCTCGCGCTATCTGGAGAAGGCGTATTTCGGGGCCCAGCAGACGGGGCTCGCCGCCGCATCGCGCTTCTATTTCGATCGCGCGCCCGAAAACCTGACGCTGGGCCAGGCGGCGATGCTGGCGGGACTGGTGAAAGCGCCCTCTCGCCTCGCCCCCACGGTGGACCGGGCCGCCGCGCGCGCCCGGATGCGCGTGGTGCTGGGCGCGATGGCGGACGCGGAATTCATCACCCCGGCAGAGGCCAAGGCGGTGCGCAATCCGCGCGTCGTCTCCAGCGGAAGACCCCGGGAAAGCGCGGGCTGGTTCGCGGACTGGCTCTACACCCGGCTGCCCGATGATGCGACCGGCGCGATCCGCACCACGCTGGAGCCCGAGCTCCAGCGCCGGGCCGAACGGGTGGTGCAGCAGGCGCAGCTTGACGGTGCGGAAATTGCGCTGATCGCGTTGCGTCCCGATGGCCGCGTCGCCGCGCTGGTCGGCGGCAGTGACTGGCAGCCCGGCGCCTTCAACCGGGTCAGCCAGGCACGGCGCCAGCCCGGTTCCACCTTCAAGCTGTTCGACTATCTGGCCGCGTTCCGATCCGGCGCGCGGCCTGACGATATCGTGGTCGATTCCCCCCTGGTGATCGGGGATTGGCGGCCCAGCAACGGCTATCGCGGGTACTACGGCCCGATGACCCTGCGGGAAGCGTTCGCGATTTCCAGCAATACCGCCGCCGTGCGGATCGCGCGGGCGGCAGGCTATCGCGAAGTGGTGAAGGCCGCGCATGATCTGGGCGTGGTTTCCGCCTTGCCCGAAGGCGCGCCCAGCTTGCCGCTCGGCACCGCGAACCTCACGCTGGAGGAACTGGCGGGTGCCTACGCCGCTTTCGCGCTCGGCCGCTACCCCGTGCCCGTCCATGGCAGAGCGGGTGCGGACAAGCTGCCGCCCAACCGCCTTGATCAGCGCCGCGAATGGGCACCGATGCTGGACCTGCTCTGGCAATCGGCAAACGAGGGCACCGGCCGCCGCGCCTCGCTCTCGCTACCCACATTCGGCAAGACCGGCACCACCCAGGATGGGCGTGACGCGCTGTTCGTGGGCTTTGCCGGCGATCTCGTCACCGCCGTGTGGATCGGGCGCGATGACAACAAGCCGATCCCCGGTGCCAGCGGCGGCCAGTTGCCGGCGCGTATCTGGCGCAATTTCATGAGCGGATTGGCGCTCAAGCCGCTCGCCATCCCGATGCCCCCGCAAGCCAGCCGTATCCGCCGCGTCTGGGGGGCGGAGGATACCTCCGAGGGCGAGGATACAGGCGAAGAGGATGCGCCGCTCATTCAGCTGCCGATAGATCCGCGCGCGGTGTTGGAGGGCCTGCTGCCGCGCCCTGACGATCAGGGCGGCCCGCCCGATCAAGGTTTGCCGCTGCCGCCGCCGCAAGATGGCCCCCGCTACGATCCCGACGCGCCCGAGGATATGGAATAGCGGGCGAAACCCGCGTGATCAGCCGCGCAAGCTCGCCCTCGCCTTCGGACACACCGGCACGGGCGTTGATGCGGATACCCGGCGCGGACAACGCGCTTTCACACAGCCCACTCCGCGCAGCGCCCGCTTGGCGCGTGACGGTGGCGGGCGAGCGTTCTAAAGCAGCCCGGATGCTGCCGCCTCTGCCAGACCTTCCGATCGATCCGCTGCCCTTGCAGGTGCTGTTGCCGTGGCTCGATCTGGCGGGCCTGGCCGTGTTCGCCGCGTCCGGCGCGCTGGCGGCGGCGCGCAAGCGGCTGGACTTCGTGGGCGCGTGTTTCTTCGCGCTCATCACCGCGACCGGGGGCGGCACCTTGCGCGATCTGTTGATCCGCGCTCCGGTGTTCTGGATGCAGGCGCCGACCCCGGTGCTGTTGTGCATCGGCGTGGCTCTGGCGGCCTGGGCGATCCCGCTCAAGTGGTGGCCCGAGCGCGCGCTGGACTGGCTCGACGGCGCAGGTCTCGCCGCTTACGCCGTCTATGGTGCGGGCAAGGCGCTGCAATACGGCATCTCACCCGTGCCCGCCGTTGCCGCAGGCGTGATCACCGCCTGCCTGGGCGGCGTGATCCGCGATATCACCGCCGGCGTGCCATCGATCCTTTTGCGGCACGAACTCTATGTCACGGCGGCGCTGGGCGCGGCCACGCTGTTCGTGCTGCTGACAACGCTGGGCCTCCCCGCACCGATACCGGCGATGCTGGGATTTCTGGCCGGGTTCGCCCTGCGCGGCGCCGCGATCTTGTGGAAGATCACGCTCCCCGCGCACCGGGGCGCCTGATACCGCGCTTGCCTTCGTGGCGGAAAGCTGTATGGGCCCACCCTTCAAGAAAGCCGGAGGGGCCCCGCAATCGTGCGGATCAGCCAGCGATCGGTTACAGATGTGAAGGAAGCTGCCGTGGCTCATTATGAGCACGTGTTCCTGGCGCGCCAGGATCTGAGCCAGTCGCAAGTCGACGCGCTGGCCACCACCGCCACCGAGATCGTCGAAGCCAACCAGGGCAAGGTCACCAAGACCGAATCGTGGGGCCTCAAGAATCTCGCCTACAAGATCAAGCGCAACCGCAAGGCGCACTTCGTGATGCTCAACCTCGATGCATCGGGTGCCGCCGTGGCTGAGCTGGAGCGTCAGACCGCCATCAACGAGGATATCATCCGCTGGGTGACCATCCGCGTCGACGAGCACGAGGAAGGCCCCTCGGTCATGATGCGCAAGTCCGACCGCGAGCGTACGCGCCGCCGCGAACGTGAGGGGAACTGATCATGGCTCGCGCCTTTTTTCGTCGCCGCAAGTCCTGCCCGTTCTCGGGCAAGAACGCGCCCGCCATCGACTACAAGGACGTGCGCCTGCTGCAGGGCTTCATGTCCGAGCGTGGCAAGATCGTTCCCAGCCGCATCACTGCGGTTTCCGCCAAGAAGCAGCGTGAGCTGGGCCAGGCTATCAAGCGCGCCCGCCACATCGGCCTGCTTCCCTACATCG
This sequence comes from uncultured Novosphingobium sp., assembly GCF_964277725.1. Classification (NCBI taxonomy): domain Bacteria; kingdom Pseudomonadati; phylum Pseudomonadota; class Alphaproteobacteria; order Sphingomonadales; family Sphingomonadaceae; genus Novosphingobium; species uncultured Novosphingobium sp. The sequence goes on from NZ_CAXYKL010000014.1 coordinate 7,274, forward strand.
TGAAGTAAGGAGGGCGAGACCCATGGATATCATCCTCCTGGAGCGCGTCGAAAAGCTCGGCGCCATCGGCGATGTCGTTTCCGTCAAGGACGGTTACGCGCGCAACTATCTGCTCCCCAACAAGAAGGCCCTCCGCGCCAATGAGCGCAACAAGAAGGTCTTCGAAGCCAACCGCGCCAAGATCGAGGCCGAAAACGCCGAACGTCGCTCGGATGCGCAGAAGCATTCGAGCAATGTCGAAGGCAAGCAGGTCGTCCTGATCCGCGCCTCGTCGAACTCGGGCCAGCTTTATGGTTCGGTTTCGGTGCGCGACATCGTCGACGCGCTGAACGCCGACGGCGCCAAGGTGACCAAGCAGATGATCGTGCTGGAACGCCCGATCAAGACGCTCGGCATCTTCGACGTGCGCGTTTCCCTACACCCCGAAGTTTCGGTGGGCGTAAAGGTCAACGTCGCGCGTTCGCCGGACGAAGCCGAACTGCAGTCGCAGGGCGTGGACGTCATGGCCTCGATGTTCGAAGCCGACACCAGCGGCTTCACCGAGCGTCGTGACCCCAGCCTCGAACCGGGCGAAATCGTCCAGGACGAGGACGAGGCCACCGAAGCGCAGGCCTGAAGCCCGCGCCACGTCGGCTGACAAAAAGGCCCCCGCATCCGAAAGGACGCGGGGGCTTTTTTGTGTCGATGCGGGGATGCGTTGGCGGAGCCTGCGTTCTGCGGCTCGCGGCTTCATCCGCGGCATTACTGTTTCTGTCCCCCTTCCCGAAACCCAAACTTCGTCATTCCTGTGCAGGCGGGAATCCATTTCCGGCACTCCCGGTTTGATGAAGGCTAAGCGCAAACTTGTGCTATCGGCTTGCCAGCGGGAATGACCAAGGTGTGAGGGGAAGGCGTTTGAGAGTGGTGGCGGCAATCGGATGCCTTGACATAAAGAACCATATAGGTTATACGTCGCAGCCATCGGAGAAATCCGACATGGCGGGTGCGGGTGGACGAAGGCCTCGTTCTAAACGTCCCGCGCCTTGCGGCCGGCGCTCAAGACGGGCGCCTGCACCGCGATGCAAGACTTCAACCCGCCGGCACTAGCGCCGGAGATGGGGCTGGCGGGCTTTTGCGAGCTTTTCCCGTCGGTCGTCTTGCACATTGAAAGCCTAGCGTGTGGTCCTGCTTTCGCGTTCCCCCACTCGCCGGTCGCACAATGGAATGCTGAGCCAAGCCTGTCGCGCCAGGCCAGCGCCGGCCGCAACGCCTGCCTTGAACCAAACCTAGCGTTATCCCGCGCTCGCCAGCGGGGAATCAGGCATGTCCGCGATTATCGCGAAAGGTCATCCCGCCGTGGCGGGCGCAGCCAAGGGGAAAAAGGGGATCGCCGCGCGCAGCGGTCCACCGTGTTCGCGCTCGAACGTATAGTAGCCTTCCATGCTGCCGTGCGGCGTGGAAAGCGGG
>NZ_CAXYKL010000015.1:0-7673 GCF_964277725.1 uncultured Novosphingobium sp.
TCATCGCCGAGGCGCGCCGCGCGCATGAGGCGGGGGTGGACTTGCTGGTCTATCCCGAGCTGTGCCTGTCCTCCTACGCGATCGACGATCTGCACTTGCAGCAGGCGATGATCGAGGCGGTGGAGGACGCCATCGGCGCGATCGTCGAGGCGAGCCGGGGCCTCTCGCCCGTGCTGCTGATCGGCGCGGCGCTGGCCGACCGGGGGCGGCTGTACAACTGCGGCCTGGCCATCGCCGATGGAAAGCTGCTGGGCGTGGTGCCCAAGTCTTACCTGCCCAATTATCGTGAGTTTTACGAGAAGCGCTGGTTCGTCAGCGGCATCGGCGTGACCGGGCGCACGATCCGGGTGGGTGCGGAGGACGTGCCGTTCGGCACCGACCTCGTATTCGCCTCCAACCGCCAGCGCGACTTTCGCTTCTTCATCGAAATCTGCGAGGATTTCTGGGCACCGACGCCGCCATCCTCGCTGGGGGCGCTCGCCGGGGCGACGATCCTGTGCAACTTGTCCGCCTCCAACATCGTGATCGGCAAGGCGGATGACCGGCACTTGCTGTGCAGTTCGCAATCGGCGCGCACCGCGTCGGCCTACGTCTATTCGGCGGGCGGCCATGGTGAGAGCACTACCGATCTGGCGTGGGACGGGCAGGGCGTGATCTACGAACTGGGCGGCCTGCTGGCGCAGTCGGAGCGGTTTTCGCTGGAGCCTGAACTGTGCATCGCCGATGTGGATTGCGCGCGAATCGTCAACGATCGCCTGCGGCTGCCGACGTATGCCGATGCCGCCCGCGCAGTCGGCAACCCGGAGCAGGCCTTCCGCACCGTCCATTTCGATCATCAGCCCGCCAGCGGTGACATCGGCCTGCAGCGCCCGATGCGGCGCTATCCCTTCGTGCCCGATCGCGCCGACAAGCTGGATGCGGACTGCTACGAGGCGTTCAACATCCAGGTCGACGGGCTGATGCGGCGCGTGGAGTCCGCCAAGGCCAAGAGCCTGATCATCGGCGTTTCGGGCGGGCTCGATTCCACCCATGCGCTGATCGTGATGGCCAAGACCTGTGACCGGCTGGGCATGCCACGCAGCGCGATCCGGGGCTACACCATGCCCGGTTTCGGCACCAGCGAGGGAACCCGGACCAACGCCTGGAAGCTGATGAAAGCGCTGGGCATCACCGCCGACGAGATCGATATTCGCCCCACGGCAACGACGATGCTGAAAGACATCGGCCACCCCTATGGCCGGGGCGAGCCGGTCTATGACGTCACGTTCGAGAATGTGCAGGCGGGCCTGCGCACCGATTACCTGTTCCGCCTGGCTGGGCAGCATTCGGGCTTCGTCGTGGGCACGGGGGACTTGTCCGAACTGGCGCTGGGCTGGTGCACCTACGGCGTGGGCGATCACATGAGCCACTACGCGGTGAATGCGGGCGTCCCCAAGACGCTGATGCAATACCTCATCCGCTGGACGGCCGAGACGCAAGTCGATGCCGAGACGCGCGAGGTGCTGCTGGCGATTCTCAACACCGAGATTTCGCCCGAACTGGTTCCGGCGGGAGAGAACGGCGAAATCCAAAGCACGGAGGACAAAGTAGGGCCCTACGCGCTCAACGATTTCTTCTTGCACCACATCATGCGCTTCGGGCAGAAGCCGTCGAAGGTGGCGTTCCTGGCCTGGCATGCGTGGCACGATGCCGCGCGCGGTGAATGGCCCGCAGGATTGCCGGACGAGGCGCGCACTGCTTACGACTTGCCGACGATCGCCCACTGGCTGGAGGCCTTCTGCCAGCGCTTCTTCGCTTTCGCGCAATACAAGCGTTCGGCCATTCCTAATGGCCCGAAGGTATCGAGCGGCGGCGCGCTCAGCCCGCGCGGCGACTGGCGCGCGCCGTCCGATGCCAGTGCTGAAGTGTGGCTGGCGGAACTGCGGCGGGCGTTGCCTTAAGCGGGGCCTTACAACACGTTCGGACCGACTGCGTTTTCACGCAGCGGGATGCCATCTGTGCCCTTCGTGTCGAGTGAAGCCGAGACACCGGAGCGCAACGCCACCGTGTCTCGACTTCGCTCGACACGAACGGGAGCGGCTGCCCCCATTCCACCCATTCCCAAATCTTCGTCCTTCCCGCCTGTATGGGAATGACCAAGTGGGAGGCGTATCGAACGCTCCCACCCCCCTCAGTCTCGAAGCGCCTCGATTTCACGCGCCAGGCGGTCGCCGCCGCGTTCTTCTATGGCGATGCGTTCCAGCACCGCGATGCGCTTGCGCAACTGCTCGATCTCGCGCTCCAGTTCCGGTTCACGCGAAATCTCGCCACCGGTCTTGGGACCGAACGCGCGGGACTGTTGCGCCCGGACCCAGGCAAAGGCGCAAATCGCGACGATGGCGACGACGGCGCTCCAGAAACTCATGACGTCTAACTCCTGCGACCTCGGCAGAGGTCTTTAATTGATCGCGGCGCCGCGCGCGGTGCCGCGCTGTTCCTCCACCTCGCGCTTGTCGCGCAAGGCTTCGATCTGAAGCGCGGTATCATAGCCGCCGTCCGTCACGATACGCTCCAGCACGCGGATGCGCTCTTCCAACTCGCGGGAGTGCGAGGCGTATTGCGCGGCCTTTTCGGCGGTGTTCGCCATCTGCATTTCGGCAAGCTTGCGCTGATGCTTGGTCCACACGATGAAACAGACCATCATGAACGGAGCTAGCGGGACGAGGACACCAATGAATTCCATGTCGGATTACTCCTGAAAGAGGCGATCAGCGCAAGCTGTCGATTTCGGCGGCGAGGCGGGCGTTGCTGCTGGAATAGCGCGCTTCGATATCGGCCACGCGGCGATCCATGTCGGACAGTTCCGAACGGTAGCGGTTCTTCGAGCGTGAGCGGTCCAGCTTGCGCAGCAGCCGCAGTTCCTCGGCTTCGCTGTACAGCGCCATCGGCCGCTTGTTCGCAGCGAAGGCGGCGACGATATAGATCGGAATGGTGATGAACGAGACGAACAGCGTCAGGAACACCGTTGCGATCCGCACCCACAGCGCGTCGGTGCCGGTGTAATCGGCGATGCCCGCACAGACGCCGGCGAGCTTGGCGTTCGACTTGTCGAGGTAAAATTCACCGCGTGACATGATCGTGATCCCCTTGCTTTTCGTGGCGGCGCGTCAGTTGGACGGCGTGGTGGTTGTAGTGGAAGCGGCGGCGGGCTTGGCATCGCCCATCTTGCGCTTCAGTTCGGCGAGTTCGGCCTCCACGCTGTCACCCTCGTGCAAGGCGGCGATCTCCTCGGCCAGGGTGGGCTGGCGGCTGTCGCCCAGGCTCATCGCATCGGCGCGGCCCTCGGCATAGTCGACCCGGCGTTCCAGTTGGTCGAAGCGCACCATCGCCTCGTCCACGCGCTCGCTGGAAAGCAGCGTGCGCAGCTTGACGCGGTTCTCGGCGCTTTGCAGGCGTGCGGCGATCGAAGACTGGCGGCTACGGGCTTCGCGCAGGCGGCTCTGCAGCTTCTCGATATCCTGCTCGTAAGCGCGCAGCGCATCGTCCAGCACATCGATCTCGGCCTTGAGCTGATCCGCCATGTCGCCGGCCTTTTTCTTTTCGACCAGTGCGCCGCGCGCCAGATCCTCACGGTCCTTGCTGAGCGCCAGCTGCGCCTTGTCGGCCCAGTCGGCCTGGAGCTTGTCCAGCTTGACCAGGTGGCGGCGCATTTCCTTCTGATCGGCGATGGTCCGCGCGCTGGAGGTGCGAACCTCTACCAGCGTCTCTTCCATCTCCATGATGATCAGGCGGATCATCTTGGCCGGATCTTCCGCCTTTTCGAGCAGATCGTTGAAATTGGCGGCGACGATGTCGCGAGTCCGCGAGAAGATACCCATGGCGGCTGTGCCCTTTCTGGTCAGGTGCCGGTCGGCTGGTGAATAGTAATACGCTTTTTGATGGTCTTGCGTCGAGTGGTGCGCGGCGCGTGGTTCGTCCTCGATTCCGTCCAGCGTCAGCAGGGCAGGGCGGGACGCGTCATCGCGGCGCAGATCGGCGATGTGGGCGTCGAACCGAGTCATGCCAGCGCGATCCCCGCAGGGGCGCAGCGGCACGGCGCGGCGGCGTAGGCCTTCGAAGGGCCTATCAGGTCCGCCATCACCAGCACGTTGAGCGTGCCGATCGCCAGGACGCTGGCGATGATCGCGGCGTCGAGCTTGAAGCGGGCGGGGGTGGTGCCGGCGGAAGCATCGTTGCGGGGAAGCATGATCTGATCCTTGCGAAAGCGGGTGGTGTGGTCTGTAAAAAGCTTGTGCGAACAATACAGCAAAGGGCGTGCCAAATCGCGAAAACCGCATTTTCGCGGGGTTTGGGCTCCGCAGCCTGTCCATTGGGATAAAGCAACTTGCCGATACTTGGGAAAATCCGCTAACATTTGGCGATGGAGCGGAACACGCATTTCATCGGGCAGTCGACCGCGTTTCTGGACGCGGTGGAGCGGGCTTCGCGCGCGGCGAATACGGCGCGGCCGGTGCTGGTCATAGGTGAGCGCGGGACGGGCAAGGAATTGATCGCCCAACGCCTGCACCACCTCGGCCCGCGCTGGGGTGAGCCGCTGATGGTGCTGAACTGCGCCGCTTTGCCCGAGACGCTGATCGAGGCCGAGCTGTTCGGGCATGAGGCGGGCGCGTTCACCGGCGCGACGCGAGCGCGGCCAGGTCGATTTGAGGAGGCCGATCGCGGCACGCTGTTCCTGGATGAACTGGGCACCTTGTCCATGGCGGCGCAGGAGCGCCTGCTGCGTGCGGTGGAGTATGGCGAGGTAACGCGGATCGGATCGTCGCGCCCGGTGCAGGTGGACGTGCGCATCGTCGGCGCCACCAACGCCGATCTGCCGCGTGCCGCTGCGGAAGGGCGGTTTCGGGCGGACTTGCTCGATCGCCTGAGTTTCGAGGTCATCACCCTGCCACCCTTGCGCGCACGGGAGGGCGATGTGCCAGAGCTTGCCGAATACTATGGCCGCCGCATGGCGACCGAGCTGGCCTGGGAGCGCTGGCCCGGCTTCACCTCCGCCGCCATGGAGGCGTTGGAGGCCTACGCCTGGCCCGGCAACGTGCGCGAACTGCGCAACGTGGTGGAACGCGCGGTCTATCGCTGGGATGATCAGGACCGGCCGATCGGCGCGATCGTGTTCGACCCCTTCGAAAGTCTTTGGGCCCCGCGTGAGGCGGATTCGACACCATCGGCTGCGGTCTCGGAAACGCCGCAGTCCTGCGCCCCGCCACCCGTCACGCACTTGCGAACCGCAGTCGAGGCGCATGAGCGTGGGCTGATTTTATCGGCGTTGGAGCATCATCGTTGGAATCAACGCCGAACCGCCTCGGCGCTGGGGCTCACTTACGATCAGCTGCGGCACTGCATGCGCAAGCACAAGCTGACGGTGCCGGGTTGAGCCGAGTTTTCATCGGCAAAAACGCCACACGTTCCACTTGCGTTTCGATGGCAATGGGCCTATCTGGCCACACATCCCGACATTGGTAATGCAAGACTCGGGCTGGCGCCGGAAGGGGCCGGCGCGAAGTGGCTTTGCCGCATTGGAGCTTTCACTTGGTTGATATCGCGCGGATTACGGAGGTTGTTGAGCCTGAGGTGCAAGCCCTGGGTTTCGATCTCGTGCGCGTGCGCGTATACGGCAAGAGCGAAGTGGGCGATGATGAGATCGCGCTGCAGATCATGGCCGAGAATCCGAAGACCGGGCAATTGGTGCTGGATGATTGCGCCGCGCTGTCACGCCGCATCTCGGACAAGTTCGATGAGCTGGAAGAAGCGGGTGAGACGCTGATCGAAGAGGCCTATCGCCTGGAAGTCAGCTCGCCGGGTATCGATCGCCCGCTGACGCGTCCCAGCGATTTTGCCAACTGGACCGGGCACGAAGCCAAGATCACGCTGAGCGAGCCGATCGAGGGTAACCGCAAGGGGCTGCATGGCGATCTTGCCGGGCTTGAAGGTGATACGGTCCAGTTCGACGATCGCAAGTCGGGCCGGGTCAGCTTCCCGCTGGACCACATCGTTTCCGCCAGGCTGATTCTGACGGACAAGCTGATTGCTGCCACGCGCCCGATCGAAACGGACGGCGCAGACGAAATTCTTGAGGAACAGGAAGACTAATCCCATGGCCAGTGCGATTTCCGCCAACCGCGCCGAGCTGCTCGCGATCGCGAACTCCGTCGCTTCTGAGAAGATGATCGACAAGTCGATCGTCATCGAGGCGATGGAAGAGGCGATCCAGAAGTCCGCGCGCAATCGTTACGGCGCCGAGAACGACATCCGCGCCAAGCTCGATCCGCGCACCGGCGACTTGCGCTTGTGGCGCGTGGTCGAGGTGGTCGAAGAAGTTGAGGACTACTTCAAGCAGGTCGATCTGGCGCAGGCGCAAAAGCTGCAGAAGGACGCCAAGATCGGTGACTTCATCGTCGATCCGCTGCCTCCGGTAGACCTGGGCCGCATTGATGCGCAGTCCGCCAAGCAAGTGATCTTCCAGAAGGTCCGCGATGCCGAGCGTGACCGTCAATACGAAGAGTTCAAGGATCGCGCTGGCGAGATCATCACCGGCGTCATCAAGTCGGTCGAATTCGGCCACGTGATCGTCAACCTGGGCCGCGCCGAAGGCGTGATCCGCCGCGATCAGCAGATCCCGCGTGAGGCCGCCCGCGTCGGTGAGCGTGTCCGCGCGATCGTCTTGAAAGTCGAGCGGCAGAACCGTGGCCCGCAGATCTTCCTCAGCCGCGCGCATCCTGAATTCATGAAGAAGCTGTTCGCGCAGGAAGTGCCCGAGATCTATGACGGCATCATCGAGATCAAGGCCGCTGCCCGCGATCCGGGTTCGCGCGCCAAGATCGGCGTGATCAGCCATGACAACTCGATCGACCCGGTCGGCGCTTGCGTCGGCATGAAGGGAAGCCGCGTTCAGGCGGTTGTGCAGGAACTGCAGGGCGAGAAGATCGACATCATCCCCTGGAGCGAGGACACCGCGACGTTCGTGGTCAACGGCCTCCAGCCCGCCACCGTCAGCCGCGTCGTCATCGACGAGGAGGAAAGCCGCATCGAAGTGGTGGTGCCCGATGACCAGCTTTCGCTGGCGATCGGTCGCCGTGGCCAGAACGTGCGGCTTGCCTCGCAGCTGACCGGTTCGCAGATCGACATCATGACCGAGCAGGAAAGCTCGGAGAAGCGCCAGAAGGAATTCGTCGAGCGCTCCAAGATGTTCGAGGAAGAGCTGGACGTGGACGAGACACTTTCGCAGCTGCTGGTGGCCGAAGGCTTCAGCGAGCTGGAGGAAGTGGCCTACATCGACCTGGGCGAACTGGCGAACATCGAAGGCTTCGACGAGGAACTGGGCGAGGAGCTGCAGAGCCGCGCGCAGGAAGCGCTTCAGCGCCGCGAGGAAGCTCACCGTGAACAGCGCCGCGCGCTGGGCGTCGAAGATGCCCTGGCCGAGCTGCCGCACCTGACCGAAGCGATGCTGGTCACGCTGGGCAAGGCCAGGATCTGCACGCTGGACGATCTGGCCGACCTCGCCACCGACGAGCTTATCGCCAAGAAGCGCCAGGAGCAGCGCCGCCGCGACGGCACCGTCAATCGCCGCGCCCGCGACGAGGACAAGGGCGGGGTTCTGGGCGAGTATGGCCTGAACGAAGAACAGGGCAACGAGATCA
>NZ_CAXYKL010000016.1:0-7942 GCF_964277725.1 uncultured Novosphingobium sp.
CTATTCGAAGGCGATGATGTCCAGCGTACTGGAGCAGCAGCTGGCGCGACAGTTCGACCAGACGCAAGGGCCTGATCACGGCAGGATCGTGCAGGATCTAATCGACAAGCAGAAGCGAAATCAGCCGTGACCGATATGACCGGGCCTGCCCTTACGACCCCACCGCCCCCACCTCGCCTGCTGAACTGGCTGATCCTTTTTCGAGATATGGCAGGCGGCGCGAAAAGGCGCCTGTTTCACCGGTCATCTGGCGTTCGGCGCCGGGTAGCACAGTTGTCCGGGCGCACCGCTCTCGCATATGGAAGTTTCTATTGTGCTGCGGCTGTTGTCGAGCGGATGCCGGATATCGAACTGGCGGGCCCCGACGGGCGCAGCCTTGGCTACGGCTGAGACAGGACGAGGACGAAGCATGACCCAAACTTCCAAATTCGCAAGCACTCTGTTCGATCTATCGGGACGCACAGCGCTGGTAACGGGTGGCAGCCGGGGTATCGGACGCGCCATTTCCGAACGCCTGGCGCAGCATGGCGCCAACGTCATCGTCTCGGGTCGCAAGATCGAGGCGGCGCAGGAAACGGTGGATGCCATCAACGCGCGCGACGGGGGCCGGGCCATCGCGGTGACGGTCAACATCACTCGTGAGGACGAACTGCAAGCGCTGGTCGAAGCGGGGGAAGCCGCGTTCGGCCCGATCGATATCCTGGTCGCCAACGCGGGCCTGCATATCCACTTCGGCCCCAGCGCCGAGATGACGGACGCGGTTCTGGAAAAGACGATCGCGGGCAACTTTCGCGCGTTGCACCGGCTATCTCAGCGGTTGCTGCCGGGGATGACCGCGCGCGGGTGGGGTCGGATCATCAACATCGGCACGATCGCCGCGCACTTCGGCACGGGTGCGTATCACAGCTATACGCTCAGCAAGAACCTGGCGATGCAATACACCCGCAACATCGCGGTAGAGCATGGCCCATCCGGCATCCGTGCGAACACTGTCTCCCCCGGTCTGGTCAAGACCGACATGGCGCAGGGCCTGATTGATGACCCGGAAGAGTTTGCGCGGGAGATGGCGCGGTCCAGCGTGGGGCGGATGGGGGAACCGGACGAGATTGCCGGCGTCGTGCTGATGCTGGCCAGCGATGCCGGCGGCTATGTCAACGGTCAGACTATTGCCGCAGATGGCGGCCAGACCATCCGGTATGTGAAGTAGCCGATCGCTTAAGGCGCAATGATAGACCGCTTGAAAGGCGGCGATTGATTTGCGCGCTTTAGGAATTAGCGTCGAGATGGGCGTCGCCGATGTTGCTCGACCGGCGGATGGAAAACCAACGATGGGTCTCGCCATCGAATTGTTTGGCACTTTCTCATCGATCCATCCGATTACGGCTATGCGCTGGCCGATCATCTGACAGATGCGCTTTGGCTGGGCTCCAAGACGCGGCTTCGCGCCAAGGAAAAGATGCCAGAGCAGCTCTCACCCAGTTACCTGCTCAAGGTGGATGGCCGCATTCATCCGCCCGCCGGGGTGAACACCCCGACCGGAGCGGCTTATCCTAATCCCCGCGGTTCAATCCCAGGCGGCGGGGAAGTGGCGGACGATCAGGAAGTTGATGGTGGGGAAGTATTCCACCGGCCCGTTCAGCCGCAGCTTGGGCAGGCGACGGATGAAGATCCGCAGCGCGATCGCCGCTTCCATGCGTGCGGTCCACGCTCCGGGGCAGAAATGGGCGCCGGTGCCAAAAGCGATATGGCGGTTGCCGTCCTTGCGATCGAGACGGAAGCTGTCCGGGTCTTTAAAGACATTTGGGTCGCGATTGGCGCTGAGGACGGAAAACAGCACTCGGCCGTCCTTGGGAATCACCTCCCCAGCCATTTCCACATCCTTCACCACGCCTCTGAACATGCCCATCGCGGGCGGGTCGATACGAAGCGTCTCCTCGATAGCGGCATCCACCAGATCGGGGTTTGCCTTCACCTGCTCCCACAATTCCGGGCGTTTCAGCAGGTGCTGCAACGTGTTAAGCATTAGTGCGCCCGTCGTATCGACGCCGCCGATGAAGAACCCCCGAATGGTCCGCCGCACCTCCTCGTCGGTCAGGTAGCGCCCCCGATACTGCGATGTAAGGAGCAGGGATGTCAGGCTATCATCGATCACCGTTCCGACATGCTCGCGACCAGGTGTTTCGATTCCAGCATCGCGCAACTGCTGGCGCTTCAGCTCGAATTGTTCGTCGAAAAAGGCATACATCTCATCCATGACCTGCTTCTGCACGTCCGGCGCGCGGATCATCGCGTCGAGAAAACTGTCGGTCCACCGGCGATACATGTCGACGCGATCTTCCGGAAAGCCCAGGGCGCGAGCGGTGACCTTGGCAGGTACGGGCTTACCGAAAAGCGCCTGGAGATCGCCCGAGCCAAGCGATTCAAAGTCATCGATCACCTCCTCCGCGATCCGCGCGCAGTCCGCGGACCAGCGCTTCACTCCCGCAGGCGACATGTAGGAGTTGTAGAGCCGTTTAAAGTCGTTGAAATCGGGCGGGTCCTGGTTCAGCGCGACCAGATGCTCCATGGGCGCCAGCTGACTGCCCCAATTCTTAGAAAAGTGGCTGTGATCTTCCAGCACCTGGCGAACGTTATCATAGCCCGCAACGTAGTAGTATTGGCCATCAGCGGATTGCGCCACGGGGGAGTTGTCGCGCAAGTCACCATGAAACCGGGGTCGATCTGCCATCGCTTCCGGGGTGGTAGGGTCTACGGTCCGCATCGCACATCCTTTTGTAATTCACGCTTCGGCACGTGTCTTCGGCGGGAACGGTATAGGACGCGCGCGATACCGTCGAGCGAGGGACATCGCCAATGCGAAATCCCGTTGCGAAAGCTGATGAAGTCCTGCGCCCGGCGAGGGACTAGCCGAAGCATCGGGGCCGGAATTGATTGGGCCTGTCCAGCTCCGCCGCCACTGAACTGGCATGGCGAACCTACCATTGATGCGGCCAAGCAATGAGCATTTCTATTCATCGGACGATCCTTCGCCCTTGCGATACTTATGCTGCGGCTTGCCCCGCGCCGCATAGGTCGCTCAGAATGGCTTTCAACGGAGATCGGGAATGTTGAAAACAACACGCGCTGAATTTGATGCCTTGACGCCAGTCGGACAGGCACTTGCCCGCCCCGAGGTACCAGAAAGCCTGACTGCCGCGAACGAGAGGCTGCGAGATACCGCCGAAGCGCGATGGCCCTTCGAACCGCAGCGTCTTCTAGAAGCCGCCAGGGAAGCCACCGGTCTCGATGACTTCGGCGACGACTACTTTCGCGAAGCGCTCGACCAATTGTGCGCGTCGATCCAAAACGAACTGGACCTCAGCCCGGTCGGACGTCGCAACCTTCATGGGCAAATCCTCGATCATCTTGTGCAGCGCCTGCGCTTCGTCGACCTCTGGAAGCGGCAGCCCGAGATACTGGACGAGCCGATCGAAGCACCGATCATCATCGTCGGTCTGCCGCGCTCGGGCACGACGTTTCTGCAGCAGCTGCTCGCAGCGGATGAACGGCTCCGGCCCATCCCCTTCTGGGAGAATCTGGCGCCGCTCCCCGCGCACGACCCGGCGATCCGTCCGCCTGAGGATGCCCCGCTCATCGCACAGGCCGAGGCGAACGTTGAGGGCCTGCGCCGCACTGCGCCGGGGTTGCTGGCCCTGCACCAGCTAGGCGCGGAAGATCCGGAAGAGGAGATCTACCTGCTGGGTCCCGCCTTCGCCACCACGGTGTACGAGTGGGTCTACATGGTGCCTGGTTTCGCCAGCTGGTTCGCGAAGGCAGATCATCGGGCGGGCTATCGCTTCTTCCGGCAAGTCCTGCAGACGCTGCAATGGATGCGCGGTGGCCGGCGGCGTTTTCTTCTCAAGGCCCCGCAACATATGGAGCAGCTTGTGCCGCTGCTAGAAGCGTTTCCCGATGCGGTCATCGTGGAGACGGTCCGCGATCCCCTGACTGCCGCCTCCAGCCTCGCGAACTTGTGCTGCTACGGGCAGCGCTTGCGGACCGAACGCCCGGATCCGCTGGCGGCGGGCGTGGCCAGCGAAGCAATCGTAAGCCGCCTTGTCCAAAGTTATATCCGCGATCGCGATCTACCCTTTGTGGATGCCCGCTTCGTCACCGTGCCCTTTGCCGACCTGATGCGCGAGCCGGTGGCGCTGGCCGAACGCGTGCTCACCGCAGCCGGGCTCGACCTGACGGACGAAACCCGCGCGGAAATGCAACGCTACCTCGATGCCAACGAGGGCAAGGAGCGCGCGCCAGTCGACTATGGCCCGGCGGACTTCGGCATAGATATTCCCCGCCTGAGGGATCGCTTCCAAGGCTATTACGCGCGCTTTGGCCTCAGCCCCGATCCCAAGTTCGCCGCGTGATCGACACCCTGTATTCCTCAAGGAACCGAGCATGACCGAAGCTGCGAACCCCTGGATCGAGTACAACGCCCTTGTCGCAAAGGCGCGCGATCGCATGTTGGCGCGCCCGGAAGCCCGCCACCAGCGGGTCGCGGATCAGGCCGAGTACGCCTTGGCCGCCATGCAGGCGGGCTGCCATCACTTCCATGTGCTCTATCGCGCGAATTATCCGGCGTTCTACCGCCAGACGGTGTGGAGCCCCTACGAAGCGCCGTGGGGCGGCCCATCCTCGGACATGGTCTATGCCTGGGTGATGCTCGACGGCCGGCGGACGTATCGGATCAGGGGCAAGCGCGGCACTACGCGGCTGACCGACCTGCAATTGTTCAACGGCTACTTCGAACGCGAAGCCGATATGCGCGGACTGGGAAACCTCGATTTCGATACGCTGACGGCACAGCCGGACGGAAGCTTCGAATTCATCGCTTCCGCCACCCGTCCTGCCTCGGGCGACTGGCTTCCGCTCGATGCCAATGAGCCCGCCATCTGGGGCCAGTTGCGCGATGTCTATCTTGATTGGGCGAACGAGCGCGCGACGGAAATCCACGTCGAATGCCTCGATCCCGCGCCCGATTCCATGGTCCTTTCCATGGCCGAAACACACACGCGTTTGCTGCGATCTGGCAAATTGCTGGAACGCACCGTCGCGCGGGCGATCGGCTATGCCAACATGAACCGCAAGCTGGCGGGCGGTGACAATGCCTTTGGCCTGGTCCAGGGGGCGCCCTCGTCCGATCATGGCGCTTCGCCGCGCGCCGGGTACGGCGGCATGGTGTGGGATCTCGCCTCGGAAGACGAAGCTCTGCTGATCACGTGGACGCCCCCCGAGGCGCGCTACTGGTCGTTCCAGAACGTTGATATGTGGTGGATGACGATGGATTTCAGCTACCACCAGAGCGGACTGAACGCCCACCAGGCGGAAATCGATGCGGACGGCAAAGTCCGTCTGGTACTTAGCTTGCGCGATCCGGGCATCGCCAATTGGCTGGACCCGATCGGCACACCCATCGGCTTGTGCCAGATGCGCTGGTACGATGGCGTGGTGAACGATGCTCCGCAGGTGGAAAAGGTGGCCCTCACCCAAATCGCCGACCGCCTACCCCATGCTCGGCGAGTCAATCCCCAGCAACGCCAGGAAGCAATCGCCACACGGGCGGCCGCCTCGATCGGGCGTTGGCCGGGCTATTGAGGCCGGATCAACTGGCGCAAAGCTCTTCGTTTTCTTCGAGGTTGGTCACAAGGAGGAGGCGAAGAGGCCTTTTCGTTGTGTTGTAATGCCTTCAGGAAAAGGCAGTCTCGGCTTTTCCTGAAGGCATGACCGGCTGTAGCCGCCACGAACATTCAACGTTCGAAGCGAGAATTCTCTCGGCTTCGCGTGTTTGATTGTCTGATGCCTGCAGATGGAAACACGCCGGTTCGGTGATCAGAGGTCACCTCGTTTTTTGGTGTCGGTGGTACTTGGCCATTTACCGCGACAAATGCTTTCACAGGCCTCGCGGTAGAGTGCTGGACTACTATTCGATCGCGCGCCTTACCAGAACCGTCAAGATGTGTAGCGCAACGGCATGAGAATTGAAGCGGGTAGACAACAGAACGCATTGGCCTTGCGTGCAGCGACGGGATGCTTCGTGATCGTGACTTCTTTGTGATTGCCCCCTGGGCCTGGTCGCCGGCAACGATGAAATCGCCACTTGAACAATAACAACGCGATATGTAGCGTGTCCTCGGGTGGTCGTATCGCTAGCGGGTATGCCGGGGCAATAGGCCGTCAGAACATTGGCAGCAGTGGCGGCAGGCCCATCGCCACGCGCCCGGCGTCTTCCATCATTGCACGCTGAAACACGATGTGCCCGGCGGCGGCATTGACATCACGCAGGGCGCGTTCGAATGGTTGGTCGCTGAACAGCGCGGTTCCGCCTGCCGCGCGGTAGCACATTTGCACCGCCTCTACACTGGTTTCCACGGCATGGACACTAGCCCGCCGAAGCCGCGCGCGCGCTTCCATGCTTGCCTCGCCCTCATCGCGCACTTCGCGCCACAGTCGCTCAAAAGCATCGCGGACACCGAGCCGCGCGGCCTCAACCATCGCGTCGGCCTTGGCGACGACATATTGCGTGAACGGCTGATGAGAAAGGCCATGGCGCGGCGGCGGCGGCGTCTTCTTTGCGGCCAGATCCCGTAAAGCGGCGATCGTGGCCCGCGCGATACCCAGTGGAACCGCCGTCAGTCCAAACCCGAAATAGCTGGTGGGCAAGCGGTACAGCGGCGATTCATGCTGAGGAGCCGCGCCGAACATCATGAAGGCGCGCTGTTCCGGCACGAACACATCGTCGAGCCGGAACTCGGTGCTGCCGGTGCCCCGCATGCCACCGGTTTTCCAGCTGTCCAGGATCGTGATGTCCGAGGCCGGAACCAGCACGTGTCGCACCACGGGCACGCCGCCGGGGCCTTTGCGCATCTCAGCGCCATCGAACACGAAGCAGCCGCCCATCACCCACTTGGCCTGATGCACGCCGCTGGCCCACGCGAACGTCCCGCTTACCCGATAGCCGCCTTCAACCGCGATCGCTCGCCCTTGCGGCGGGCCTGATCCGGCGGTTGCAACTTCAGCATCAGCGAACAATTCCCTCGCCAGGTCCTGATCCATGACCCCTGCCATCGAGCCGCCGTTGGTGCCGATCGCGTAGTTCCAACCGACCGAGCCGTCGTAAGTGGAAACTTCCTCGATCAAATCGAAGACGCAAAGTGGCGAAAGGCCCCTGCCCCCCAGGTCCTCGGGTAGGAGCAAGCGGTAAATATCGCGGTCGGTAAAAGCTTGGCCTACGCTGTCAGGTAGTCGGCGCAAGGCCTCGGCTTCATCACGCGCAGCTTCGACGATCGGGCGGAGAGAACGGGCCTCTTCCCACAAATCTGGCGATATGGTTTCGATCACCAAAGCTCTCCTGATCGTTGCCGCGCAAGGAATGCGCGCATTTGTGGGGAGGTTAGTGCTGCGGAGGCGGTGCGGCAATCCGCCCGCTAAGACATTATGCACGTGCTCTATTTCATGGGAGCGCACGAACTGCTGCGCTATCGGCGGCTTAACCCGTCCCTATGGTTCCCTCAAGCTGCGAATGACAGCGGCTTGGTCCGCCCCGCCGGCTGGATGGATTGCTGGCGGAGCCGATTGAAATGACTGACTTACGCCCAATCAATTCAGACTTTGCCTTAGGTCAAGTGCGTAAGCGACTGAGGATCAAAGGCGGGCAAAGGTTCACCCAAACGCGCCTTACGCACCCAATACGGATCATGCAGCAGGGCCCGACCGACCGAAACAATATCGAATTCCCCCGCCTCGAACCGCTCCAGAACCAATGGCAGGTTATTCGCACCATCGCTGCTGGACGACATCGTATCGTACATGCCCTTGCTAAAGCCGATTCCACCAACAGCGCCGGTCAGCTTGCCGGTGAGCTTCTTGGCCCAGCCCGCCAGCGACAGGTCGGACTCCTTCGGAA
>NZ_CAXYKL010000017.1:0-4802 GCF_964277725.1 uncultured Novosphingobium sp.
TGCAGAGTGCCGAGTATCTGGCGCTCGGCCACGGCGAAGACTGATTCGCACCATTTGATCCACATCGCTGAGACGAATCGCGGATAGAACCGCGATGAGCTGCGCGTGCCGACTATTGTGCTATCCAAAAACATTGAAGGCGCCTCGAGCTTACGCCCGCGACGCCCACCCGACACAGTTAAGTGTCAGAAATAGCTACGATCCTTTAGTTGTTGGGATCGCCGATATTTTTCCTAGCTCTTCGACGTCCAGCGCAACAACTCGCCGATATCGAAGAATTAGATCAGAAGTTCTGCCAGTGCCAGAACATGTTTCAGACCCCATGATTTGCCACCCGCAGTTTTCTGCGGTGACAACAGGGTTACCAAAACCTTAATTGGGCTTCAACGTTTTATTAACCGGCATGTCGTGCTGGCAGGTCCTGCAATTGCGTGACAAATTCTCGAAATGGGACAGGCCTACCTACGTAGTATCCCTGAACTTGATCGCATTGCAGGCTTTTAAGGACGGCCATGGCCACTGCGGTTTCTACGCCTTCTGCGACAACTTCACGACCAAGCGAGTGCGCCATCTCAATGATCGACTGCACTAACAGATGATCGCCAATGTTCGTGTCCACGTCGCGGATGAACACCTTGTCAATCTTGACCTCGGCAGCGGGCAGGTAGCGCAAGTAATCGATCGTGGCGTTGCCGGTGCCAAAGTCATCAATCGACAAACGTAGGCCGGCAGCAACCAAATCTTCCATCATCTGCAAAGTCTTAGCCGAGCGATCGAGTCGATCGGTCTCGGTGATCTCCAGCGTTAAGTTTTGTGCGGGCAGATCGTGCGCGGCCAGAGTCTCGGCGATCATCCTGGGCAGGCGCGGGTTGCGCAGCAGCTGCGCGGAGATGTTGACCGACACCGAGAAGTCATGACCGTCACGGACCAGGGTGGCAGCCGCCCGGACAGCCTTGTCGAGCACAAAGCGGGTGATCCGCTCGATCCGATGGTATTCCTCGGCAATGCCGATGAACTTCTCCGGACTGATCGGTCCGCGCTCAGGATGTGACCAACGTGCCAGCGCCTCGGCTCCGATGATTCGATTCGTCGCCAGATCGAGCTTGGGCTGGAAAGCCACCCAGACCTCGCCATTGTCGATTGCGCGGTCGAGCGAGGTGAGGAGGGAGATTTCCCAATGCACTTCGCCACCGGCATCATCGTGATGGCAGACCAGTTCGTCCGAACGCACCGCCTCTTCCGCTGACTGAACCGCGTTGGCGAGACGATTGCCCAGGCCATTGCCGCGATTAGAGTCCACGCCGCAGTTGAAGCCGACGTCCACCTCAGTGCCGCCGATGACGATGCCGTTTTGGGCGATGCGATGAAGACCCTCAAGGTTTTCAAACATTTCGACAATGTCAGTCAGGTTTGAAAGCCAAGCGAACATCTGACCTTCATGATAGACAACGACATCGGGCTCACTAATGCGAATGCGGCGCTGAATCTCTGCGGCCAGATCAGCTTCTACCGAGCCCTCGAAGCTGCGGATGATGCCGGAGTAATTCCGGATCTTGAGAGCGACGAGCAATCCCGATGCCGCACCATCCTGCGCGCGCAGTGCCTGGAAACTTGGCAATCCCGAAACGGCGTTGGTCTCGCTGACATCGCGAAACTTATCGAGGGTTCTGGCCCGCCACGTGGCGTAGATTGCCATGATGGCGGCGGGCACCACTTCCAACTCATAACCGTAGCGATCCATAACGATCGGCAGGACGAGCAGCACCACGCCCAATCCGACGAGCCGCATCGGCGCGATCGAACGTCCACGCCCGACACCAGTGACGATCAAAAGTCCGACGACCATGAATGCCGGAAGCCAGCCCAGTTGCGTAACTACGCCGTTTTGCAGGGTATGAGCCGCGATCACGTGGAAATATACCGCGGGCACGAAGTCCCCCAGCGGCAGGGGCTTGTACTCGGTCGTCGAAGCCGTCAAACCGATGACCATCTTGCGGCCGGCGACCTGCTCTGGCCGAAATTTGCCCTCGAGAATGTCGTAATAGCTGACGGTTGGAATCGTCTTGTAATCGATTGCGAAATCCGGCTGGAACAAGCCGTCTTTCAAGTCGGTCTTGCCCGCCATAGCCGTCGCCAGCGATGGCAATTTTCCTACTACGCTGTCTGAGGAGTAAGGAAAGCTGTAAGCCATGTTGAACGCTTGTGCCATGACCGCAAGCGAAACCAGCCGCGACGATTTAAGAAAAGCGCTTGCCGGAACCATATTCAACGAATTTCCGGCTTGTGGCGAAAGCTTGCGCGCTACGCCGAAATAAACGCGATCCGGATATTGGCGAAGCGTGGCTTGCAGTTCTCCAGCACCGCGCACTTCGCCTGAGAATGGGTAGGTGCGATCAAAGAAAACCTCTTCCGCACCGGCCTTCATCAGCTTCTGGATCAGCTGGGCGTCGAGGCCGGGATTTACGTCGTTGTCGTGAATTTCGCCCAGAGTCTTGTCATCGAGTTTCACGATGACGATCGAACCGTCGGCTTTTTCATAACGCAGCTTGGCGCGTGCCGCGATGAAGATGTCTTCCAGCGGCATGGCGCGACCGATCGTGCCGAAGAAGACGCCCAGCAGCAACGCCGAGAGCGCGATCCGCCAGCGGCGATTCTGCCAGATTTCCTTCAATTTCACGATGGGAGAGGTCATGCACGCCGCCTGACTGGCTGTGGCCGGCAGGTGGCCCGAGTGCACACGTCCACACCAGAAGCAGAGCTCCGGGGGCCGTTCGATGTCGGACGCGATGTAAGGCGACTAATTATGGTCATGACGCTCTGCGCTGAGGCTACCTCAGCCGTCCTAGGGCCAATGTCCTAAGATAGGGTTTAGTTAATGGCGCCCTTCTCAGCCCTAGAGGTGGCGGCACGCGGGCGATGCGAGGGTTAAACCTTCGTTGCCGGCGCCTGCGAAAGACGGCCCAGAGACCGGTCTAGCATCAGCAATTGCCATAATATCCGTGCGTTGTTGGCACGTCTCGCGACATGATCTTGTGCAAGCGCGCGGACCCGCCCAGCATCAAACCAGCCGGTCTGTCCCAGGGTCGTGCTATCGGCAATATCGTGCGCCGCGCCCGCGAGCGGCCCGCGAAACCACGATTCGATCGGCGTGACGAAGCCCTGCTTCTGGCGGAATAGGATGTCTTCGGACAGGTGGCCACGCATCGCTTGCTTCATCAGCCACTTGCCCTGCTGGCCCCGTACGCGCAGGTTTTCCGGCAGCGTCGCCGCGAATTCCAACAGACGGTGATCGAGCAGCGGCTCGCGCGCCTCCAGGCCCACGGCCATGCTGGTCCGATCGACCTTGGTCAGGATATCGCCCGGCAGCCATATCTTCAGGTCGGCATATTGCGCCTGATCCAGCCCGGAACGCGCTGGGGCGTTGCGCATCGTCTCCAGCATCAGCGATTCGGCGCGATAGTCACCGCGCAACCGCTGGAAGTCGGGCGAATAGAGCTTGGCGCGGTGCTCAGGCGGCGTCACGCCGATGGCGCGCGCGTAGCCCTGCGCGCTATCCCCCGCCAGCGAGAGCAGCGTCGTCTTGGCCCGTAACGGGCGCGGCGCCCAGTCCGCCTTGGGGTAGATCGCACCCAGGGTGCCGAACACGGGGCCGCGCAAGGCCGCCGGCAAGAACGCGCGCAGGCGATCCTCGCCATGCTGGAACAAATGGCGGCGATATCCGGCAAACGCCTCGTCCGCGCCATCGCCGGACAGTGCCACAGTCACCGTTTCGCGCGCCAATTGGCACACGCGCCATGTCGGCAAAGCGGAGGCATCGGCGAAAGGTTCGTCGAACATGGCGGCCAGGGCATCGACTGCCTGGAAATCATCGGGCGAAACCAGCCGCGCCCGGTGATCGGTGCCGAATTGTTCGGCGATACGGCGAGCGTAGGCGCTTTCGTCCAGCGCGGCGACATCGAAGCCGATCGAGCAGGTCTTGACCGGCTGGCCGCTCGCCTCGGCCATCAGCGCAACGACGCTGGAGCTGTCCACCCCGCCCGACAGGAATGCGCCCAGCGGCACGTCCGCCACCATGCGCGAACTCACCGCCTGGCGCAGCAGGTGCAGCAGTTCCGCCTCCAGATCCTGCTCTTTGCCCTTGCGGCGTTCGGCAAACGAGATATCCCACCACTGGCGCGCGGCGGGCATCGGCTTGCCGCGTTCGACCAGCAGCGAATGCCCGGCGGCCAGCTTGCTCACGCCTTTCAGCATCGAGCGGGTATCGGGCACGTAACCCCAGGCGAGGTAGTCCTCCACCGCCAGCGGATCGATGCTCCGGTCCAGCAGCGGATGGGCCAGCAGCGCCTTCAGTTCAGAAGCGAACGCCAGCGTGCCATCGCTCAGCGTCGCCAGGAACAAGGGCTTCACGCCCAGCCGATCGCGCGCGAGGAACAGGGTGCGCGCTTCCAGATCGTAGATCGCGAAGGCGAACATGCCGTGCAGTCGCGATAGGCAATCCGGCCCCCACTTCTCCCAGGCGGCCAGGATCACTTCGCTATCGCCATCGGTGCGGAACCGCGCCCCGGACGCGCGCAGTTCTTCCCGCAGCTCGCGGAAATTGTAGATCTCGCCATTGAAGACGAGCATTGCGCGGCCATCGGCCGAAGCCATCGGCTGCGGCGACCCGGCGACGTCGATGATCGAGAGGCGGCGATGGCCGAGCGCGACACCCGGCGCGGTCCAGACGCCCTGCCCGTCCGGCCCGCGATGGGCGATGGCGTCGCACATCCGCTCCAGCTGCGCCGGGTCCATCGGGCGGGCGT
>NZ_CAXYKL010000018.1:0-16381 GCF_964277725.1 uncultured Novosphingobium sp.
CCGCCCGCCCTGGCGACCGTAGGCATCACCACCTGAGCCCATGTGGAGAAATACTTGCTTACTATTCGTGCCTTGACCTCAGACTGATCTGTGTGTTCCTCGAAAAACTTTTGCGCGCTCATATGGCCTCGCCACTTGTCGAAGCTCATAACTAGAACAAAAATCGAACGACATCAAATCC
Organism: uncultured Novosphingobium sp.; assembly: GCF_964277725.1. Taxonomy (NCBI): domain Bacteria; kingdom Pseudomonadati; phylum Pseudomonadota; class Alphaproteobacteria; order Sphingomonadales; family Sphingomonadaceae; genus Novosphingobium; species uncultured Novosphingobium sp. The sequence continues at coordinate 182 of NZ_CAXYKL010000018.1, forward strand.
AATAATGACGCTATCAATTCGCGGGAGGGCGATGGCCCTCGCATCTTCTTTCCTTACCATCGCGCGCCAGCTTTCCACCCTCATGGCTGGCGCCATGACGTCGAAACTCGCCGTTCGGGGAGGCCGGCCGGGTCGACCGCTGCGCTTTTGCGCATCGGCTTCTAAGCTGCCGTTCCTGCGGAACGTCGCTTAGGCGCCTGCGGTCTCCTCTACTCTTCCCCCATCCTCAGCGCGGCAATGAAGGCCTCCTGCGGGATGCTGACGTTGCCGTACTCCCGCATCCGCTTCTTGCCTTCCTTCTGCTTGTCGAGCAGCTTCTTCTTGCGGCTGATGTCGCCGCCGTAGCACTTGGCGGTCACGTCCTTGCGCATGGCGCTGATGGTTTCGCGGGCGATCACCTTGGCGCCGATCGCGGCCTGGATGGGCACCTTGAACATGTGCCGGGGGATCAGCTCCTTCAGGCGCTCGACGAGCCCACGGCCGCGGGCTTCGGCCTGGCTGCGGTGGACGATCATGCTCAGCGCGTCGACCGGCTCGTTGTTGACCAGGATGTTCATCATGACGAGGTCGCCCTCGCGCAGGCCGATCTGCTCGTAGTCGAAGCTGGCGTAGCCGCGGCTGATTGACTTGAGGCGATCGTAGAAGTCGAACACCACTTCGTTGAGCGGCAGCTCGTACGTCACCTGGGCGCGGCCGCCGATGTAGGTGAGGTCGATCTGGATGCCGCGGCGGTCCTGGCACAGCTTGAGAATGGAGCCGAGGTACTCGTCGGGCGTGTAGATCGTCGCCTTGATCCAGGGCTCTTCCATCTCGGCGATCTTGACCGGGTCGGGCATGTCGGCCGGGTTGTGCAGTTCCTTGATCGTGCCGTCGGTCATCGCCAGGCGATAGACCACGCTCGGCGCGGTGGTGATGAGGTCCAGATCGTATTCGCGGCTGAGGCGTTCCTGGATGATCTCCAGGTGGAGCAGCCCCAGGAACCCGCAGCGGAAGCCGAAGCCGAGCGCGGCGCTCGATTCCATCTCGAAGCTGAACGACGCATCGTTGAGGCGCAGGCGGCCGATCGATTCGCGCAGCTTGTCAAAGTCGGCGGCGTCGACCGGGAACAGGCCGCAGAACACCACGGGCTGCACTTCCTTGTAGCCGGGCAGCGCCTGCGTCGCACCGCCCTTCACGGTGGTGACGGTGTCGCCGACCTTGGCCTGTTCCACTTCCTTGATCTGCGCGGTGATGAAGCCGATCTCGCCGGGCCCCAGTTCGGGCAAGTCGATGCGCTTGGGGGTGAAGGCGCCGACGCGGTCGATCAGGTGCTCGGTCCCGCCTTGCATGAACTTGACCTGCAGGCCCTTGCGAATGACGCCGTCGATCACGCGCACCAGGATGACGACGCCCAGGTACGGGTCGTACCAGCTGTCGACCAGCATGGCGGTGAGGGGTTTGTCGCGCTCGCCCTTGGGCGGCGGGATCTTGGTGACGATGGCTTCCAGCACTTCGTCGATGCCGATGCCGGACTTGGCGCTGGCCATGACCGCCTCGGACGCGTCAATGCCGATGATGTCCTCGATCTCGGCGCGGACCTTTTCGGGTTCGGCGGCGGGGAGGTCGATCTTGTTGATGACGGGGACGATCTCGTGGTCGTGCTCGATCGACTGATAGACGTTGGCGAGCGTCTGCGCCTCGACCCCTTGCGCGGCGTCGACCACCAGCAGCGCGCCCTCGCACGCGGCCAGGCTGCGGCTGACCTCATAGGCGAAGTCTACGTGGCCGGGCGTGTCCATGAGGTTGAGGGCATAAGTTTGCCCGTCCTTGGCGGTGTAGTTCAGGCGCACCGTCTGCGCCTTGATGGTGATGCCGCGCTCTTTCTCAATGTCCATGTTATCAAGGACTTGCGCGCTCATCTCACGATCGGAGAGGCCGCCGGTGCGCTGGATCAGCCGGTCAGCCAGCGTGGACTTGCCATGGTCGATATGGGCGATGATCGAGAAGTTACGGATGAGGGCCAAGTCAGTCATCCCGGCCCGTTAGCAGGCAGGCTTGCCGATGTCAGCCTGCCTTGCGCAATGTCGCTGTATCACCCTTTTCCCGCACCTGACGCGGCGGCGTGAATTGAACCGCCCCGCTCGCATCCATCGGCAAGGGCTGATCGAACTCTACACCAATGCGATCTTCGCTGCACCACTTGCAGGTAGCGAGACGCCTGAGGCTTTCCGAAAGCTGGATGACGAAGGTGGTGCCGACCGGCACGTTCCACAGCCCCTCCACCATCGCACCGGAGCGAGAGATGTTGCGGATGGTGGCGTCGTACTCCTGCTGGTCATGCTCAAGAACGACCTTACGCAACATCGTCTGGCGCGGCGCACGGGCAGACCGCGGTCCTTTGGCCAGTGCCGTCAGGCTGGTCTTCAGGCGAGCGGCGGCGTCCGCGGGCTTCAGCGCCTTTTCGTAGATGTAGCCCTGCACATGGCTGCAACCCAGCAGGCGGATCAGGTCAAGCTCATCAAGGGTTTCCACGCCTTCGGCCGTGGTTTCCATGCCAAGGGCTTCGGCCAGGCTGACGATCGAGGCGATCAGCGCGCCGTTGCGGCTGCCTTCCACGGTTGCGCCACGCACGAAGCTCTGGTCAATCTTGATCTTGTCGAACGGCGCGTTCTTGAGATAGCCGAGGGACGAGTACCCGGTGCCGAAATCGTCCAGCGCCAGCCGAACGCCGACACGCTTCAACGCAGCGAACATCGCCTCGGTCGCGCTGTCGTCGCCCAGGAATACGCTCTCGGTTATTTCCAGCTCCAGACGCCCGGGAGAGACGCCCGCCCCGGCCAGCGCGCTGGTCACGATCGCAGGCAGTGCCGGATTGGCGAACTGCAATGGAGAGACGTTGACCGCGACACGCACTTCGGGGGGCCACTTGGCCAGATCGTGACATGCGGTGCGCAGTGCCCACTCGCCGATCTGAGGAATGAGGCCAGCGTCTTCGGCCACCGGCACGAACTTGGCGGGCGAAAGGTAGCCTAGACGGGGATGCTTCCACCGCAGCAGCGCTTCGAAACCGGTGATCTTTTCGGTCGTGACGCGCACCTGCGGCTGATAATGCAGCTCCAGCCCTCCTTGCGCGATCGCATCGCGCAAGTCCTGCTCCATCTGCTGGCGCTCTCTGGCGTCGCTGTGCAGATCGTGGGCGTAGAAATGGTGCCGACCCCGACCGCCGTCCTTGGCCGCATAAAGCGCAAGGTCGGCATTGCGGATCAGTTCGTCCGCCGTCGTGCCGTCGTCCGGTGACAAGGCGATGCCCACCGATGCGCCGATGATGACCCGGCTGCCGTCGATGGAATAAGGCTGCGAGAGGTTCTCGATGATGCGATGCGCGAGATGCGCCAGCTCCTCGCGCGAGACGCGTCCGGGCAGGATGACCTTGAACTCGTCGCCTCCCAGGCGGCCGACCTGCCCACTGTCTGCCACCGTAGTACGCAGGCGATCGGCGACTTGCCTCAGGAGAGCATCGCCCGCGGGATGGCCCATCGTGTCGTTCACTTGCTTGAACCGATCGAGGTCCAGCAGGAACACGGCGCAGGCCTTGTTCTCTATCCGGGGAGCATCGAGAATTTTGGCGAGCCACTCGCTCATCTGGAAGCGGTTCGCCAGCTTTGTCAGGGAGTCAAACCGAGCAAGCTGCACCACGTCGCGTTGCGACTTGCGCGTTTCGGTGAGGTCGGTGCCCGAACCTCGGAAGCCCAGGAAGTTGTCGAATTGGTCAAGGACCGGGCGGCCGCTGATGGACCACCAGCGCTCCTCACGCTCTTTCGTGGCTGCGCGTACCGGCAATTCGTGAAATGACGAGCGGGTGGAGAGGTGGAACACCAAGGTCCGCTCGCTCTCCTGCGGCTCCTGGATGTCCAGGATGAACAGTTCGGTGAACGGGCGGCCTTCTAGATCGGCCGGGGTTTTGCCCAGCGACTTTGCGATGCGCCGCGAGACATACGTCAGCTGGCCGCGCCGGTCTGTTTCCCAGAACCAGCCTTGTCCGGTTTCCTCATACTCCGCGAGCAATTCCTCGGCCCGGCGCTGCTCATGCTCACGCGCGGTGCGGACTTCCATCTTGCGCAGGACGCGGCTGATTTCGAGGTAGCCGATTGCCACGGATGCGACGATCACCGCGGCAAGAGCTAGTTTGCCGAGAAGACCCTCGCTCAGGCTAGCCGGACCGATCCACAAGCACACCACGGCAGCCATCTTGGCCGGCAACCGCCGGTCCAGCAAAGCGCTAGCGGCGAACGAAAGCACGGCAACCCCGGCGACCGCCGCATGCCAGCCATGCCCCTCGGTCCGGATAGCCCAGGTCGCAAGAGCAAAGCTGTAGAGTGCGCATGGTACCCCGACCGCCACCGCCGCGATCGCCGCACGCGCCAAGCCGGTCATGTCGGCTGCAGCCTGCATCGCGGTAAATCGCGGCGCGCCGGCACAGATGAGAACCGCCAGAAAGGCCAAGGTAGCGCCGATGGCACCCGGCAACGTCCAGGTGCCCAGCCCGACCACGATTGCCACGATAGCCATGGCGGGAGCCATCAGCCGCCAGTGATCCGGGAATAGGCTTCTCAGCGGGTCTTCAACGCCAACGCGAGCAGTGGCATAGCCGCGCATCCGTGGCTTGCGGCGACGGTCCTCGTCGGCCCGTTCCACTTGCGGGGGCGAATCGGGCGCAATCGACAAATGTCCTGGGGCGGCGCGCTCTCCATTCGGAAGCGGCTTGTCCATGGCATTGCTAAGGCTCGCGGTTCGCCTGATCTGCATTGCCCTGCCATGCTCCGCCGCCCGTTGCGATTTACTTAATTCAAGCAGCAGCCCGTTGCAGGCGTTGAAAAAAGCTTATGCCTGTCGACAACGAAGGCCCATTCGTTTTGCGCTTGCTATGCCCCTGCCCGTCATGGTTCCTGAGGCAGCAAAGACGACGGTGGCGTGGCAGGAGAGACAGAACGTGCGGCAGATCGCAATCATCGGCTCCGGTCCGGCGGGCTACTACACGGCTGAGGCGGCGCTGAAACAGTGGGGAGAGGACGTCCAGGTCGATGTCTATGACAGTCAGCCGGTGCCCTTCGGCCTGATCCGCACCGGCGTCGCGCCCGATCACCAGTCGATCAAAGCGGTCTCGCGCCGGTACGAGGCGACGGCGCTGACCCAGAACGTTCGCTTCCTAGGCAACGTGATGATCGGCCGGGACATCACCGTTGCCGAGCTGGAGACGCTGTACGACGCGGTGATCCTGGCCACCGGCGCGCCGCTGGATCGCAAACTGGGCTTGCCGGGAGAAGACTTGGCAAACGTCTTCGGCAGCGCGTCCTTCGTGGGGTGGTATAATGGGCACCCGGGATTTGCCGACCTGAACCCTGGCCTGTCTCACCACACCGCCGTCGTGATCGGCAATGGCAACGTCGCGCTGGACGTGGCGCGGATCCTGGCGAAGTCGCAGGAAGAGTTTGCGGGTAGCGACATCGTCGGTCATGCTCTCAACGCACTGGGCGAGGCGACCATCGATCGCATCGTTATCCTGGGACGGCGCGGCCCGCATCAGATTACCATGACGCCGAAGGAACTCGGGGAGCTGGGCCATTTGTCTCGCGCCTGCCCGATCGTCGATCCCGCAGATTTCCCCGATGCGAGTGAGGATGACGCGCTGGAGCCCGGCCAGCGCAAGTCCGTGAACCATTTGCGATCATTCGCTGCGCGCGCGCCGGAGGAATGCTCGGCCAAAGCTATCAAGATGGAGTTCGACTTCTTCGCCGCGCCTAGGGCGATACAAGGCAGCGGCAAGGTTGAATCCGTTCTGGTCGAAAGGACCGAACTGAATGACAGCCAGTCCGTGGGCACGGGCGAAACATATGAGATCCCGGCGGGGCTGGTGATCGCATGCATCGGCTATCAGACCTCACGCATCCCCGATGTGCCCTTCGACGAAAAGGCCGGCCGTTTCGCCAACGAGGATGGGCGCATCCGCCCTGCGCTCTACTGCGTTGGCTGGTCCCGGCGTGGTCCGACTGGAACGATAGGCACCAACCGGCCAGACGGTTTCGCGATCATCGAAAAGGTGGCGCAGGACATTGGCGAGGGTTCTGGCAAACCCGGTGGCGAAGGCTTCGATGCCCTGGCCACGGAACGCGGCATCAAGCCCGTACGCTTTCGCGATTGGAAACGCATCGAGGAGGCCGAGGCCGCCAACGCGCGCGAGGGATCACCGCGTGAGAAGTTCGTTTTGGTGCAGGAGATGATTTCGGCCGCGCAGGGGTGATTAGCGCTGGATTCCGGTCACCGTAAATCCGTTCGGGTAACGCGAGAGAGCCTGGGTCGGGCGGCACCTCACCCACTTGGGTGATAAAAGTCGTAGATCGTCTGCGCCACGGCTGCGCTGACGCCGGGCGCGCGTTGCAGGTCGCTCAAGCTTGCCGCCCTGACTTTCCCCGCCGTGCCGAAATGCAGCAGCAGCGCCCGCTTTCTGGCCGGGCCGATGCCGGGTATCTCGTCCAGCGGCGAGGCGGTGATCGCGCGGCTGCGTTTGGCCCGGTGCGCGCCGATGGCGAAACGGTGCACCTCATCGCGCAGACGCTGAAGGTAGAACAATAGCGGCGAATTAACCGGCAGCATCTTTTCCCGTCCATCGGGGAAATGGAACACCTCACGCCCCTCGCGCCCGTGATGAGGCCCTTTTGCGATGGCGATCAGGGCGATATCCTCAACGCCCAGTTCGTCGATCACGCCCTTCACCGCGCTCATCTGGCCCTTGCCGCCGTCGATCAGTACCAAGTCCGGCCACGTGCCGCCTTCCCGATCCGGATCCTCATCCAGCACCCGCCCGAAGCGGCGCGCCATGACTTCGCGCATCATCGCGTAGTCATCGTCCGTCTGCGCCGACTTGATGTTGAACTTGCGGTACTGCCCCTTGATAAAGCCCTCCGGCCCCGCCACGACCATCGCGCCAAGCGCCTTGGTGCCGGAGATATGGCTGTTGTCGTAAACCTCGATCCGCCCCGGTATCTCCGGCAGTTCCAGGAACTCGGCCAGTTCGGCCATGACCTTGGCCTGGGTGCCGCGCTCCGCCAGGCGGCGCTCAAGCGCTTCGACCGCGTTGCGGGTCGCCTGCGCCAGCAGATTGCGGCGGTTGCCACGCTGGGGCATCGATATCTCCACCTTGCCGCCGGCTGCCTCGCGAAAGGCTTCGGCCAGCAGGTCGCCCTCGGGCAACTCGCGATCGACCAGGATCGTGCGCGCAGGGGGTACCTCCTCATAGAACTGCGCCAGGAAGGCCGTCATGATCTCGGCCTCGCTCAACCCCTCCGTGTGTGTGGGAAAGAACGCCCGGTGTCCCCAATTCTGCCCGCCGCGGATGAAGAAGGCCTGCACGCCCACATGCCCGCCCTTGCAGGCCATCGCGAAGATATCGGCGTTGTCCATACCCTCGGCGTTGATCGCCTGGCTGCCTTGGATGAAGGTCGCGGCGCGTAAGCGATCGCGCAGCATCGCCGCCCGCTCGAAATCGAGATTCTGCGCGGCTTCCGCCATCTGGCTCTCGATCTTCTTTTGCACAGCGCCCGAACGCCCGCCCAGAAAGTCCTTCGCCTCACGCACCAGTTCGGAATATCCGGCCTGATCGATCCGGCCAACGCACGGCGCGGAGCAGCGCTTGATTTGATAGAGCAAGCACGGCCGGTCTCGCCGTGAAAAGAAGCTGTCGGTGCAGCTCCGCAGCAGGAACAGCTTTTGCAGCGCATTGATCGTGGTGTTCACCGATCCGGCGCTGGCGAACGGGCCGTAGTAATTGCCCTTCGCCTTGCGCGCGCCGCGATGCTTGGTGATGCGCGGAAAGTCATGTTCGGACCGAAGCAGGATGAACGGGAAGGACTTATCATCGCGCAACAGCACGTTGTAGGGCGGACGGAAGCGCTTGATCAGTTGCGCTTCCAGCAGCAGCGCCTCCGCCTCCGAATTGGTCGTGACGATCGTCATCGAGCGCGTCTGGCTGACCATGCGCTGCAGGCGGCCCGGCAGGCGCTCCCACTGCGTGTAGTTGGCGACGCGGTTCTTCAGTGCCCGCGCCTTGCCAACATAGAGCACGTCTCCGCGCGCGTCCTGCATGCGATAGACGCCGGGCTGAGGCTTCAACGTACGCACGGTATCCCGGATCACTTCGACGCCGGCTTGCAGGTCAGGCTGATCCGAGCCGCGCACGGTATACGTCGCGCGATCTTCGTTGAAACGCTCGGTGGCTTGGGGCTGGTCAGATCGGCCGGCAGGGGTTCGGGGCATACCGGCCGATTTAGGAGCGGAGGGACGAAAAGGGAACTGCCCACCGGGATCACATGATCCCGGCGTATCGCGGCCTTAGAACATCTTGCGGAAGTCCAGCCCGATCACCCGCCCCTGCGGATCGCGGAAGGCGGCCTGATAGGCCAGTGGCACATTTCCGTTCTGATCGGTCACACGCTGGCGCTGATCCAACAGGTTGTCCACCGTGAAGGACAAGCGCGCATTCTTGAAGAACGGCACCTTCTCCACCAGCGACTCCTGCTGTCCCAGGTTCACGAACATGCGCAGATCCAGGTTCAGGACGCTGCCGAACCGCAGATCGGAACCACCCGGCAGGCCGGAGCCGACAACCCGTGCGGGCGCGTTCCAATCTCCCTTAAGGCGCAGGCCGTAGCCGTTCTTGAAGACGCCGCCTTCGAACTCGATCGCATGTCGGGGCACGCCGCCCGCAGTGATAGCGTTGCCGTCCAGCTGGTTCAGTTCTGCGGAGCCGGGCGCCACACGCACGGTATCGGTGAAGCGCCAAACATGGAACACGGCCAGGTTCCAACGTCCGCCGCGCCCACCAAAGCCACCTGGCCCGCCGGGACCACCCGGGCCACCCGGGCCACCCGGACCATCGGGCCCACCACGGGGACCGCCACCTGGCTCACCGCGAGGAGGACCGGCCGGATCGGCACCAGGGCCATTGCGCCCCGCCTCTCCTGCCCTGGCGTTGGCTGGAGGTGGCGGAGGGGGTGGGCCGTCCTTTCCTTCCGGGCCACGCAGGGCCTGACCCAACATACCCATCGTGCCGCCGCGACCGCCGGCGCCGCCACGGCGATCTCCACCCTCGCCTCGAGCCGCATCGCTGCCGCCCAGCTTGCCGCCGAAAGTGAGGCCCCAGCGCATTCGCGAGCTGGCGATCTGGTCAAACGTCACCGGCCTGCGGTCTATCGAGATCAGGGCGCCGGAGGCATCGCGGATCACTCGACCAGGGAACGCCGCTTCGATTGCCGGAGTCAGTAGCGGGAAGGATTGCGTGACATCGGTGGATCGGTTGCGGAAGTACTCGATCACGAAGTTGGACCGCTCCAGGAACGGCAGCTGCCAATTCATGGCCAGCTTCACATCCCGCTGCCGCTCGGCGACGAGATCGCGGTTGCCGCCGGAGATGACCGTCACCAGCGCGTTATCGCCACGTGCGAAATCGTACACCGGCACGTTCAGCGTCAGCACCTGCGGCGCGCCCAACTGGCTGAGCGAAGGGGCGGCTTCGTTGACGATGTAGCTCGCCTGGAAATTCAGCTTGCTGGTCGGGCTCCACGTCAGGCCTGCGCTCCAATCCTTGAGCGTGCCGAAGTCGGACAGGTGATTGACGCCACCGCTAAGATTGAGCGTCCAGTCGCCCAGTGCACCCAGCACATTCTCGCGCTTGCTGGTGAGCGGCAGAGCCAGGTTCACGCCGGCGGAAGCGTCACCGCGCGTCAGCTTCACCGAGCCCAGCGCGTTGCGGGTATCCGCGTTGACGCTGCGGCTGTAATCAAAGCCCGCGCGCACCGTCGTGGCGACCTGTCCCGCCGGCATTTTGAAGAGATTGCCGGCAAGCGTGATCAGCGAGGAGGCGGACAGATCCTTTGACCGCGCGGTGTCGAACCCGGGATCGCCCAGATCGGGTAGAGCGCCGCTCAACGGCAGGCCGGCAAGTTGCGCTGCCGTCAGGTTTCGACGGCGATCGACCTTCGTTGTCGCCTCGGTGTAGCTGGTGTCCAGTGTGCCGGTCAGGTTCCAACTGCCAAGCGGCTTGTTATAGCCCAGCCCGGCCTGGAACGCGTCCGAAGCTACGCGGGTGCGCAGCGGATCGGCGAAGCTGCGCACCACCGGGCTGCCGTCCGGCGCGGTCAGCGTTGCGATATCCAGTCCTGAAAGCGACTTGGTATCGGTTCGGGTGTACGCGCCGTTTACGGTCAGCGAACCACCGATACCGTCCTTGCCCAACCCCATCGCCGATGTGCCGCCCAGCGTAACGACGCGGCTGGACGCGGCTAGGCTGCGAAAGTCGGCGGGATTGGGATCACCCGCCACAGTCGGCAGGGTGCCGGCCTGCTGGATCACCTTTCTTTCGGCTTCGGTCAGGATCGAGGTGTTGGTCACTTTCGTCTCTATCGTCGTGCGGCGTTGTCCATCCACGCGGAAGGTGCTGGCTTCCAACTCGGCATCCGAATAGCCGCCGCGCGTGGGATAATTGAACTCGCCGGACGCCTGCTTGCTTTGGAACTTGTCCTTGAGAACGATATTCACCACGCGCTGGTTCGGCGGATAACCGAACCGCAGCGCCACTTCCTCTGGCAGCACCTGCAGCCGGCGGATCGCCTCTGGCGGAATGGAGCGCAGTTCTCGGAAGCTGGAGATGCGCGCGCCGTTCAGCAGGATCACCGGGCGGCCATCGCCGCGTCCACGGCCGCTGCCGGTCTGCGGGGAAATGGCGTCCAGCAGGTCGCTGATCGAGGTCACGCCGTAAGCCGCGATCTCTTCCTCGTCGAAGACGGCGATCGGCTGCTGCGCCACCTGGATCTCGCCCTTGATGCGATTGGCGACGACCACGATGTCGCCCGAGGCATCCACCCCGCTTTGCAGTTGATCCTCGTCATCATCCTCCGTCCCGGATTGGGCGGCGGGGGGTGCAACCTGTACCGCCTCCTGCGCCATGGCGGCGATCGGGCTGCACCCGGCGAGGAGCGAGACAGTAAGAAGCGAACGCAAGTGGATTCTCCGGATGAATTACGCGATGTGCAGGATCAGCCCTGGCGGTAGGTGCCTCGCTTCGACAAGCCGCGGACTGCACCAAATTGTCGCAGCAGTCAGGAAGTTCCCTATTTTGATAGAGTTCCTCCACAGCGCTTTCCTTTTGCACAGTGCGTAGCTATGTCGCGGCCCGATGATGAACATGAAAAACGGAAACTGATCGCCGATGGCGAAAGAAGAACTCCTCGAGATGCGCGGCAAGGTGGTCGAGCTGCTGCCCAACGCGATGTTCCGGGTGGAACTGGAAAACGGCCACGAAATCCTGGGCCACACTGCCGGCAAGATGCGCAAGAACCGTATTCGCGTGCTGGTGGGTGATGAGGTTCTGGTGGAACTGACCCCCTACGATCTGACGAAGGGCCGTATCACCTACCGCTTCATGCCGGGTCGCGGCGGTCCTGGCTCTTACTGATCCGGCCAGCCCTCCTGTCATGACGGCGCTCCCGGTGGATGCTGCATCGAGTATCGCCGATCCGGCCATCCCCGATCCGCGCCTGATCTTGGGCTCGGCCAGCCCGCGGCGGCGGGAACTGCTCGCCCGGCTTGGGATCACTCCCCACGCCGTCACCGCAGCCGATATCGATGAGACACCGGCCAAGCAGGAAGAGCCCCGCGCCTATGCTCGCCGCATGGCGCGCGAGAAAGCCGCCGCCATTCACGCCGACGACGCCCACGTCCTCGCCGGCGACACCGTGGTCGCCGTGGGTCGCCGCATTCTGCCCAAGGCCGAAGACCTTGCCACCGCGCGTGCCTGCATCAAGCTGCTGTCGGGCCGGCGCCACCGCGTGCTCTCCGCCATCGTGCTGAGAAGCCCGGACGGTACGTTGCATGATCGCTTGTCGGAAACCGTCGTTCGCTTCAAAGCGCTGAGTGCCAAGGAGATCGAAGCCTACCTCGCCAGCGGCGAGTGGGAGGGCAAAGCCGGTGGCTATGCCATCCAGGGCGCGGCGGAAGGCCTGATCGCCTGGATTTCCGGTAGCCACTCCGGTGTCGTCGGGCTACCTTTGTTCGAGACGCGCGCCCTGTTGCGCGCAGCCGGGTTCCCGATTGCCTGAGTGGCTAGTCGAGCAGGGAATCGGCGAGGATCGCGCCATCCTGGTCGAGCATGGTGAAGTCCTGGCCGCGCGATTGCAGCGGCCCGGGAAGCTGGCGGCCGGACTGATCGAAGACGCACGGCTTATCGCCCGCGCTGCCGGCTCTCGCCGGGGTACAGCCTTGTTCGCCACCGGGGAAGAGGCCTTGGTCGACGGTCTTGCGAAGGACGCGCAGGAGGGTGCGCTGATCCGCTTGCAAGTCACGCGTGCGGCCATGGCCGAGAAAGGCCGGTACAAACGCGCCCAGGCGCGCCCCGCCACGGCCACCCCGCGCCCTGCACCCTCGCTTTCGGACAAATTGCGCGCCGGTGGAAACGCCGTGCGCGTCGTCCGGCGCTTCACTGCAGACCCATGGCCCGAAATCATCGGTGAGGCTGCGGATGGTCTCGCCTCCTTTTCTAGCGGTAGCCTGACGGTCAGCCCCACTCCGGCGATGACGCTTATTGACGTCGACGGAACCCTGCCCCCGCCGCAACTGACCATGGCGGCGATTCCCGCCTTGGCCGCGACGATCCGCCGCCTCGACTTGGCCGGCTCGATCGGAATCGATTTTCCCAGCCTCGATTCGAAAGACGATAGACGCCGCCTGGACGATGCCCTGGCAGGCGCCCTCGCACAGTGGCCGCACCAACGCACCGCGATCAACGGGTTCGGCTTCGTGCAACTTGTCGCACGCTTGGAGCGTCCCTCGATCCTGGCAACGGTTCAGCAAGACCCGGTAACGGCCGCCGCCCTGCTCTTGCTGAGGCGGGTGGAGGACGTTTCAGCACCTGGACCCATCCTGGCGATGGCGAATGCGCCGGTCATAGCCGCAGTGACACCATCATGGCGCGAGGAAGCGGTGAGGCGAACCGGCCGTGCCATCACCTGGCAGGCGCAACCGGGACTTGCGCTGCTGGGCGGCTTCGCTCAGGCAATCTCGTCATGACTCGCCCCGAACGCCCCTGTCCGGTCTGCCGCAAACCACGCAGCGCCGAATTCAGCCCTTTCTGTTCCTCACGCTGCCGTGACCGGGATCTGATGCAATGGCTGGAGGAAGGCTATTCCATTCCCGGACGCGCTGCGCCCCCAGCCAATTCGGACGAGGATTGATGCAGACGCAATTGGGGGCTTGCCAAGGCGGATCGCCTTCGCCATAGGCACCGCTCCATCGCTCGCCGGTCCTCACAGGCCGCCGCCGAAGCGACGCCCGGGTAGCTCAGTTGGTAGAGCACATGACTGAAAATCATGGTGTCGGCGGTTCGATTCCGTCCCCGGGCACCACAATCCATCGCTAATTTCAAAACCTACCTTTTGTTCCCGGCAAATCGCGATTTGCCCTGCAAGGCCAATTCAGTCGCAAAATGTCGCGATCGTGACATGATGGCTTGCAGCGCGGACCTTTCAGTTGAATAGCAGGGGCATCACGACCTCCAGGGCTATGCATTTGACGTTACCGAGCCAGACCCCGGGCGCTTTTCGGCATCCGGCCCGTTCTGCATTTCCCGCACTCACGCTGTTATGCGCCGCCTTGCTTTCTGGTTGCGGAAAGTCGGAAGAAGGCAAAGGTCAGCGCCCGCCGCCCAAAGTCGGCTTCGTTGTCGCCAGCCCCAGCGAGGTGCCGCAACCGGTGACGCTGGGCGGGCGGACCGTCGCCTTCGAAACCAGCGAGGTGCGCCCGCAGGTAGCCGGCGTGATTCAACGTCGCCTGTTCACAGAGGGTAGCTATGTCCAGGCCGGGCAGCCACTGTTCCAAGTCGATCCCAGCCTTTACCGAGCCAGCGTGAACCAGGCGCAGGCCAATCTCGCCAGCGCGCGAGCCACCGCCGATGCCGCCATCGCCAAGGCCCGCCGCTATAAGCCGCTGGCCGATATGGAAGCCGTCGCCGCGCAGGATTACACCGACGCCGCCGCCCAGGCGCGCGTGGCGCGGGCATCGATCGCCCAAAATGCGGCAGCGCTGGAAACGGCACGCGTCAACTTGCGCTTCACCACAGTTCCCGCACCAATCAGCGGCCGCATCGGCCGCGCGCTGGTCACGGTGGGCGGCCTTGCCAGCATGGGCCAGACCACGCCGCTCGCCATCATTCAGCGCACCGACCCGATGTTCGTGGACATGCAGCAATCCGCGGCGGACCTCACCACGCTACGCCGCAAGCTGCGCACCGGCGGCGTCGACGCGGGCAGCACGCAAGTCACGCTGAAGTTCGAAGATGGCAGCGATTACCCCCTGCCCGGCACCGTCCAGTTCTCCGAAGTCACCGTCAATCAGGACACCGGCACCGTCACCCTGCGGGCGCGATTCCCGAATCCCAGCGGCATCCTGCTGCCTGGTACTTTCGTGAATGCGATGTTCAATCAGGCGATCGAGACCAACGCGTTCCTGGTGCCGCAACAGGCAGTCCAGCGTGATTTCGATGGGTCCGCCTTCGTAATGCTGGTGGGCAAGGACAACAAGGCCGCGCGGCGCAAGGTGGTGACGGCGCGAACCTACGGCGCGTCGTGGGTGGTCACATCCGGCCTTGCCCGCGGCGACAAGGTGATCGTCCAAGGCCTCAATGGCCTGAAGCAAGGCGCGCCGATCGAGCCTGTGCCTGCCAACACGCCGCAGGACCCGACCAAGGCTCCACCCGGCGGCGGTGGTGCAGGTGGGCGCGGTAAGGGCCAGGGCGCAGCGCCTAAGCAGGGCAGCTGACGGACTAATGTCTCGGATTTTCATCGACAGACCGATCTTCGCCTGGGTGCTGGCGGTGATCGTCATGCTCGCCGGGGCCGGCGCGCTGACGGCGCTGCCCAATCAGCAATACCCCGATATCGCCCCGGTCCAGGTCAACATCTCCGCGACGTATCCCGGCGCTCAGGCCGAGGCGATCGAGAACAGCGTCACTCAGGTGCTGGAGCAATCGCTGACCGGGATCGATGGTCTGCTGTATTTCAGCTCGCAGTCGTCCAATCGTGGCCGTGCCACCATCAGCGCCACGTTCGCCAAGGGCACCGACCCGGACATTGCCCAGGTCCAGGTGCAGAACCAGATCCAGAGCGCGATCGCCCGCCTGCCCCAACAGGTGCAACAGCAAGGCGTGCGCGTCAGCAAGTCCAACCCGGATCAACTGCTGCTCGTTGCCGTGTATGACGAGACCGACACCCGTTCCAACCAGGACGTGTCGGACTATCTTGCCTCCAACATCCAGGACCCGCTTTCGCGCGTGACCGGGGTGGGCGACGTCAATGTGTTTGGCGCGCCGCACGCGATGCGCATTTGGCTCGACCCGCGCAAGCTGGCCGCCGTTGCCTTGATGCCCAGCGATGTCGTCACCGCCATCCGGGCGCAAAATACCGAGGTCGCCGCCGGTGAAGTGGGTGGCACACCCTCTCCGCAGGAACAGGCCCTCAACGCCACTGTCACGGCGCAGTCGCGCTTGCAGACACCCGAGCAGTTCCGCGCGATCGTGCTGAAAACGCAGAGCGACGGCTCCACCGTGACGGTCGGCGACGTGGCGCGGGTGGAGATCGGCGCGGAAAGTTACGCGGTGGTCAGCCGCGTAAATGGGCACCCGGGCGCGGGTATCTCGATATCTTTGTCTCCCGGCGCGGATGCGCTTCGCACATCGGCAGCTATCAAAGCGCGGGTGAAAGAGCTGACACGCGACATGCCCGAGGGGCTGAAGTACATCTACGTCAGCGATACGACCGACTTCATCAAGCTGTCGGTGGAGGAGGTGGAAAAGGCGCTGATCGAGGCCATCGCCCTGGTCGTGATCGTGATGTTCGTCTTCCTGCAAAGCTGGCGCGCCACGCTCATTCCCACGATCGCCGTGCCGGTGGTGCTGCTTGGTACGTTCGCGGTTCTTTGTGTTATTCCAGCTAATACAGATGCGACCACTTCGGACGCTCTTAAGTTAGCAAGAAAGGTAGATCCAGAAGGAAAAAGAACTCTTGGCGTTTTAACTAAAGTAGATATTATGGATAAAGGAACAAGTGCTATACCTACTCTAAAAAATGAAGTAATTGGACTTCATCATGGATATGTGGCTGTAAAAAATCGTTCACAAGC
>NZ_CAXYKL010000019.1:0-6855 GCF_964277725.1 uncultured Novosphingobium sp.
GACCGGATCGCGCAGCAGGTGAAGGCATGGGTCGATCCTTCCGGGCCTGGCTTTCGCCTGCACAAGGATCGCCAGCGCCGGGCCGAAGCGGGCGACATCATGGTGCTGGTCCGCAAGCGCAAGGAACTGGCTGGGCTGATCGTGGCGCGGCTGCACGCCTTGGGCGTGCCCGTGGCCGGCGTGGACCGCTTGCGGCTGGGTGCGCCGCTGGCCGTGAAGGACCTGGTGGCCGCGCTGCGCTTTGCCGCGCAACCGCTGGACGATCTCAACCTGGCGAATCTCCTGGTCTCTCCGTTGATGGGGTGGAGCCAGGATATGCTGCTGGAGCATGGCTACCGCCCGCCTGGCCCACGCCGCGCGTTGTGGGCGCATCTGCGGGCCTCGCCCGATCCGCTCGTACGCGAGAGCGTGGCGCGGCTGTTCGGCCTGTTGGACCTGGCTGATTTCGAGCCGCCGCACGTGCTGTTGCAATGGCTGCTGTCCGGACCCTGGCAGGGGCGGCGCAAGCTGGTGGCGCGGCTGGGGGCGGAGGCCAACGATCCGATCGACGAACTGGTGAACGCGGCAATGGCCTACACCCTCACCGCCACCCCCAGCGTCGTGGGTTTCCTGGCGTGGTTCGATGCCGGCGATGGCGAGCTGAAGCGCGAGGCGGACAACGCCACCGGCCTTGTGCGGGTGATGACCGTCCACGGATCTAAGGGATTGCAGGCTCCGATCGTCATTCTGGCCGATGCCACCGGCAACCCGGATGAAAGCCGCGATCGCGGGCTGGACTTGCCCGATCCTTTCGATGCCGCCCGCTTGATCCCGCTGCCGCCGCTGCGCAAGGACGAGAAGATCGGCCGGATCGCCGCCGAGCTTGAGCGGGTAAAGATCGCCGAGATGCAGGAGCATTGGCGGCTGCTCTACGTGGCCATGACCCGGGCGGAGGAAGCCCTGTTCATCGGCGGCGCGCTGGGCCCCAAGGACAAGGGCCAGGCCGCGCCGAACAGCTGGTATGCGCGGCTGGAGGCGCTGTATCCCGCTGACGCTGCCGTGGCCGATCCGATCTGGGAGAGCCGCCGGGATTGGGGCACGCCGCCACAGCCTATGTCGTCGCAGACCCACGGCGAATTCCCGCAGCTGCCTTTGCCCGATCCGCTGCCGCCGCTGTTGCTGCGCCCCCCTCCGGCAGAGCCTTTGCCGCCACGTCCGCTCGCTCCGTCTGCTCTGGGGGAAGAGGCCGCGCCCGATCCGCCACTGCCACCCGGAGCGGCGCTGGACGCGGCTCGCCGGGGCAGCCTGATGCATCGCCTGCTCGAACGGCTCCCCGAGATCGCGGTCGATCGGCAGGAGGCCGCGGCGATGCAGTGGCTTGAGCGCAATGCGGCGGAGTTCAGCGGGGAGGACCGCCAGGACATGGTCCGCGCAACGCTGGGCATCGTGGCGGACCCGCAATGGGCGGCGCTGTTCGGCCTGGGCAGTCTGGCCGAAGTGCCGTTTTCCGCGACCGTCGGCGGGCAGGTGATTGCCGGAACCGTCGATCGTCTGCTGGTGGACGACAAGGCCATCCGCATCATCGACTACAAGACGGCGCGACGGCCCCCGCCTGCGTTGGATGACGTGCCCGTGGCGACCTTGCGACAAATGGCCGCCTATGCCGCCGCGCTGGCGGCGATCTATCCCGGGCGCACGGTGGAGGCGGCGGTGCTCTACACCGCTACGCCTCGCCTCATCGCCATTCCAGCAGACTGGCTCGAAAGCCACAAGCCGGCCTTGGCGACATCGGAGTAAAGGTTTAGCCGCGGCATCTTTGCCTCACGGCTGTTCGTTCCTAAATTGCTGCCCGACATTTCTACTGGAGAACATACAATGCCCACCGTTGCCGTGACCGACGACAGCTTCGAAGCCGACGTCCTGAAGTCCGACAAGCCCGTTCTGGTCGACTTCTGGGCGGAATGGTGCGGTCCGTGCAAGATGATTGGCCCGTCGCTGGAAGAGATCAGCGAGGAACTGGGCGACAAGGTGACGATCGCCAAGATGGACATCATGGCCAACACCGACGTTCCGGGCCGCATCGGCGTGCAGTCCATCCCGCTCATGGTTCTGTTCAAGGATGGCAAGCCGGTCGCCCAAAAGCTTGGCGCCGCACCCAAGAGCGCGCTGAAGGGCTGGCTGGAAAGCGAGCTTTAAGGTCCAAAAAGACACCCGTCCCCTCCGGTTACAAGGGGGCGGGTGTTCTTGATTGCATGCCGTGATTTAAGCCTGAACCCTGAACTTCTCCATTCCCACCATCGCGAGAGTGGCGAATTCAGGGGTGTTCTTCTACCTCGGTCAGCTTCCCGGCAGGTTCGCCAAGCGCCCAGCCAGTTCGTCCCACAAGGCGGGCGAGGCCGCGCCGATCATGCCACGCCGTTCCCACTCGTCCACGCGATAGGCGCTGCCGTCCGGCCGTGCGGCGCGACCGCCGGCCTCGTTGAGGAACAAGACACCGGCGGCATGATCCCAGGGCAAGGTGCGATTGAACACTGATACATCGTTGGTGCCCAGCACCAGCCGGGGATACTGCTCCGCCGCGCAACGCGGGATGTCCACCATGCGATAATGCGGCGCGATGTGTTCCAGTACCAGGGCTCGTTCGGCTGGCTCCAGATAGACGGTGGAAAGCGCCGCGACGGGCGGTTGTTCACCACTCGCCGCTGCATTCACGCGTTCACCGTCGATGAACGCGCCGCCACCTAATGCGGCATGGCAGAAGCGGCCCGTCAGGCAATCGAGTATCCAGCCACCGATCGCCTGCCCGCCATCGGCCAGTGCGACCAACACTCCGAACGGCGGCTTGCCGGCAGCAAAGTTGTTGGTGCCGTCCAGCGGATCGATGATCCAGCACAGGCCATCGCGCAGTCGCTCGAACACGGTGGCGTCGGCGAAGGTCGCTTCCTCTCCCACCACCTGCGCTTCGGGCAGCAGATCGGCGAGCATGCCGCTCAACAGCGTCTCGCTCTCGGTATCGGCGATGGTGACGACATCGTCCGCTGCCTTGCTGATGATCTGCCCCTCTGCCAGCGTGCGATAACGGGGCACGATCGCGGTTTGCGAGGCGTGGCGCATGATCGCCTCGACCTGGGCGGTGAAGGCTGGGGTGATATCGGGCTTGTTCATGTCAGCGTGATCGCCACTTGCTCGCGGAAGGCGGCTCGAATGCTCAGCCGCTGGTACCAGTCGGCGATCGCGGGAAACTCGGGGCGCTCGATCGGCAGATTGAACCAGGTGTAGGCATAGACGCCCATGGGAATATCGCCGATGCCGAAATTCGCGCCCGAAAGCCATGGCGTCTCGCCCAGATAGCGCTCCACGATGGCCAGCAGCGGGAGACAGTTGCCAACCGACGCAGCGATGCGGGCCGGGTCACGCTGATCCTCGGGCGTGCGCACCAGCTGCTTGAAGGCATCGCGCTGCGCGTCCGCATACGTGAACTGCCAGTCCAGCCAGCGGTCAGCGATGGCGCGCGTTGCAGCATCGGCGGGCCACCATCGGTCACCGCCGTACTCCGCCGCCAGATAGCGCAGGATCGCATTCGATTCCCACAGCGTCACCTTGCCGTCCTCGATCGTGGGGATCAGCGCGTTCGGGTTCTTCGCGAGATAATCCGCGTCCATTCCGAACGGACCGCCCACATCGATACGCTGGAAGTCCAAGCCGATCTCATCGGCCAGCCATGCGACTTTCTTGACGTTGTGCGAGTTAAGGCGGCCCCAGATCGTCAGCATCGCGTCAGCTCCGATAATCGGCGTTGATCGAGATGTAGCCATGCGTCAGGTCGCAAGTCCACACCTGGGCGCGCCCTTCGCCCAAGCCCAGATCGACCTCCACGGTCACGTCTTGCCCTTTGAGATGCGCGGCCACCGGGGCCTCGTCATAGTCGGCCAAAGGCAGCCCGTCTCGCGCGGCCCAGACGCCGCCGAAGCCTATCGAAAGCTTGTCTCGATCGGCAGGTTCGCCGGCCTTGCCCACAGCCATGACGACGCGGCCCCAGTTGGCATCCTCACCCGCGATGGCGGTCTTCACCAATGGCGAGTTGGCGATGGCCAAGCCGACGCGGTGCGCGCTCTCATCCGACACCGCGCCTGAAACCGTGACGGCGATGAACTTGCTAGCGCCTTCGCCATCGCGCACGACAAGATGGGCGAGCTGGCGGCACACGTCATGCACCGCGGCGGCGAAGGCATCGGCACCCGCATCGTCGAAGCTGGAGAGCGGCGCATTGCCCGCTTGCCCGGTCGCAAAGGCCAGCACGGTATCGCTAGTTGAGGTGTCGCTATCGACCGTGATGCACGAGAATGTGCGCGTGTTCGCGTCGGAGAGGCACGTCTGAAGGAAGCCCGGCGTCACGGCGGCGTCGGTGAACAGATAGCCCAGCATCGTCGCCATGTCTGGCGCGATCATTCCCGAACCCTTGATGATGGCGCTGATCGTCACTTTCACGCCACCGATCATCGCCGTCGCCGTGGCGCCCTTGGGGAACGTGTCGGTGGTGGAGATGGTGCGCGCGGCATCCTCCCAGCTGCAGGACGGCGCGGCCAGCGCGTTCACCACGCCTTCGCGCGCCTTGTCCTTGGGCAGGGGCACTCCGATCACACCGGTCGACGAGACGAAGACCTGCTCCTTTGCGCAGCCGAGATGATCGGCCACTTGCGCCATGATCTGCTCCACCGCCTCGCGCCCGCGATACCCTGTGAAGGCGTTGGAATTGCCCGCGTTGACGATCAAGGCGCGCGCTTGCCCTTGGACGATGTTCTGGCGGCCAAGCTCCACTTCGCTGGAGCAGCAGACGTTGCGCGTGAAGACGCCCGCAACCGTGGTGCCTTCCGCCAGCTCGACATAGGTCAGGTCGCAGCGGCCCCAGTTCTTGTATCCGGCGCGGGCGATGCGCGGGGTGACGCCAGCGATGGCGGGCAGATCGGGGAAGGGGGTGGCGAGCGGGGAGATGGCGTCTGACATGGCAGCGCTCTTAGTCGCTGGCGCGGATCAGGTATAGCCGGGTCGGCCGCTGGAATTTGCAGGGGAAGGGGCGGCGCGCGATGGTTGCCGCTTGGATCGCGTGAACCCTTTCGCGATGTGGCTGTTTGCCAACGCCATCGCGGCCACCAGCGTCAGGCCGATCGCCGCCACGGGAGCCAGGGACGGGGGCAACACACCTTTTACGGCTAGCGTGTTCGCCCCATCCATCAACGGGACATGCAGCGCGTAGAGCGGCCAGGATGCGGCACCGGCCCGGCGCATCGCCGGGCGCAGGCCTTCGGGTGGATCGGTAGCGATGGCGATCATCAGAACCGGCCCGAAGGCCAGCAGAACCGCCATGTCCAGCAACCCGTTCGGGGCAGGTGCACGTCCTGGTCCGATCAGCAAAACGGCCAGCAAGGCAAGCGGCAACCACCATGGCGCGCGTATCCGAGCGATGATCGCGGGGGCCAGGCGCGCGATGACGCAGCCCAGCGTATAGGCATAGCCGATCCGCAGGATGCCCAACTGCCACCCCGGATACATCGGCCCGAAGGTCATCTCCCCCTTCATCCCGGCGATCGCGGACAGCATCAGCCAGGCCGAGGCGGATAGCAGCAGCAGCATCCGCGTCGGCAGTCGCCGCAGCACCAGTGCATGGGCGACATTGGCGATCAGCTCCAGCAGCAGCGACCATTGCGGGCCATTGAGCGGAAAGATCGGGCTGCGCACCACCATCGACGGCAGCAGGAGCAGGGCGAGCGTGAAGGAAAGGGCCAGCGCCTGCGAGTCGACGCCGCGCATCCAGGCGGTGCCAAGGCCGATCACCGATCCCAGCGCCATCATCGGCCAAAGTCGCCCGATCCTGGCGACGATGAAGCGGGTGGCGGCGCTACCGTCGCGTTGCTTGCCCTCGACACTGGCGGTCAGGACGAAGCCACTGAGCATGAAGAAGAAATCCACCGCCAGCTCGGTATGGCGGAACAGCGGCAGCCAGCCGAAGATCACGTCGACGTGGAACAGCAGGACCAGCAAAGCGGCCAGCGCGCGCATGGTGTCCAGCAGCGGCAGTCGGGCAGGAAAGGCGCGTGGATCGCAGGTCACCGCTTCGTGTTAGCGGCGACACCTTGCGTTTTCGATAAGCGACGCCGCCGGCCTGGCAGCGTCGCTTATGGCGTCACTTGATCGGGCAATCGGGGGCAAGGCGCATGTCGAGGTAGTTGTCGACCGAGCGCATCATGTCGGGCATCTCGTTCTCGAAGAAGTGGTTGGCCCGCGGGATCTCATCGTGATGGATGGTGATGTGCTTTTGCGTGCGCAGCTTGTCGACCAGCTTCTGCACTGCATTGGGCGTCGCCACCGTGTCAGCCGTTCCTTGCACGATGATGCCAGAGGCCGGGCAAGGCGCCAGGAAGCTGAAATCGTACATGTTGGCCGGCGGGGCGACCGAGATAAAGCCGCGAATCTCCGGCCGGCGCATCAGCAACTGCATGCCGATCAGCGCGCCGAAGCTGAATCCTGCGATCCATGTGGTGGACGCTTCGGGATGGATCGACTGCACCCAATCGAGCGCGGCGGCCGCGTCGGACAGTTCGCCGATGCCGTTGTCAAAGCTGCCCTGGCTGCGGCCCACGCCGCGAAAGTTGAAGCGGAGGGTGGCGAAGCCGCGGTTGACGAACGTCTTGTAGAGGTGCTGGGTGATGCGGTCGTTCATGGTCCCGCCCGCTTGCGGATGGGGATGCAGGATCATCGCCACCGGTGCGCGGGGACGGGTGGCGGGCTGGAAACGACCTTCGAGCCGGCCTTCGGGACCAGGAAAAATGACTGCGGGCATTGCTGTGTATGGACCTGACTTTGCATGTCACCCGCCAA
>NZ_CAXYKL010000020.1:0-4773 GCF_964277725.1 uncultured Novosphingobium sp.
CCAAGCTTGCCATCGAGGTGCGTGACGAGTTCGGCCACCGGATCGCCCTGCACCAGCGCCTCGAAGCGCCAGACGATGAAATCATCCCCGCGACCCGCCCGCCGGGCATGGGCCTGCCAACGCTGGGACCCGTATCCGAGCTCCGACAGGTCAGTGGTGATCGCAACTTGCGCGGCGCCATCA
Organism: uncultured Novosphingobium sp.; assembly: GCF_964277725.1. Taxonomy (NCBI): domain Bacteria; kingdom Pseudomonadati; phylum Pseudomonadota; class Alphaproteobacteria; order Sphingomonadales; family Sphingomonadaceae; genus Novosphingobium; species uncultured Novosphingobium sp. The sequence continues at coordinate 184 of NZ_CAXYKL010000020.1, forward strand.
CGCCAGGTCAAGCGCACAGCCTCTGACAATTTATCTTGTGACGTGTCGTCAACCGGAAGCCCCGGCGGCGCGCTGGCCGCCCCGAACCAAGCCTCGTAGCGGCTGTTCGCGCAGACCAGGCGGCCGGCGCGGTCAGTGACGGCAATGGCGGAATCCGAACCCTCGATCGCGGCGACGGTGACGGACCAGTCCGGAGATGCGAACTCCTCCTCCGCTTCGGCCGGGCGACGGCGCAGCAAGAGAAACGCCAACGTCCCCAGCACCAGCACGCCAGCAATGAACGCGGCTGTGGCGATGCCATCACGGGTCGCGAACCACACTAACGCGGCGCTGGCCACCAGCGCAGCGACGACGCCGAGAATCTCCGACGATCTAAACCTCGGGGCGGCGGCCGGCCGCTCTGCTTCGATCACGCGCCAGCCCCGGCGCATGGCTTCTCAAGCGAAGGGGCGGGGCGGCGGGGCCTCAACTGCCGGGCCTTGTGTTTATGTCCGATCCAGCCGCGCCAGAACCACACCGACAGAAGGTACCCGATGGCGGCCGTGACGACGGAGATGACGAACAGCCCCAGCACCAGCGACGGTGCCGCGTCAGACAATAGCCAGTACAACCAGCGCCGCGCGCCCGCGCCGCTTTCGTAAAGCGCATAGAACGTGCTGAGATCGGCGTGAAAACCCAGATGATTGCCCACCCAGATCGAGGCCGCCAGTATGAACGGCGTGGTGGCGGGATTGGACAGGAATGTCATCGCCGCCGCCAGCGGGATGTTTCCCCGCACCGGCACGCAAAGCAAAGCCGCGCCGACGATCTGGATGCCCGGGATCAAAGCGAAGATACCGACCAACAGGCCCACCGCGACCCCGCGCGGCACCGAGCGGCGCGTGAAACGGAAAAGTTCCTGCCGTCGCGCAAGAGGGGCGGTAAATCGGTTTCCCGCTAGCTGTTCATGCGTCGGCATCTGGGCGTGGAACCAGCGCGCGAGACGGGAAAACAGCGTGCTCATCCGTGCTCTCGCAAGATCCTGCCTTGTTCGCGCTTCCAGTCGCGCTCCTTGATGGTGCTGCGCTTGTCGGCTGCATTCTTGCCGCGTGCAAGCGCGAGTTCCACCTTTGCGCGGCCTCTGCCGTTGAAATAGATCGACAATGGAACCAAGGTCATGCCCTTACGCTCGACCATGCCGTGCAGGCGGGCGATCTCGCGTTCGCGCAGCAGCAGCTTGCGGGGTCGCTTGGGCTCATGATTGAAGCGGTTGCCGTGGCTGAATTCCGGCACGTTGGAATTCACCAGCCAGCACTCTCCGCCTTTCACCTCGGCGTAGGATTCGGCGATGGATCCTTCGCCAAAGCGCAGCGACTTCACTTCGGTGCCGGTCAGCATGATGCCGGCCTCGTAAGTGTCTTCGATGTGGTAATCGTATCGAGCGCGACGGTTTTCCGCCACGGTCTTCACTTTGTCGAATTCTTTGTGCTGGGGGCGCGCCATGATCCGCCATGTAGGGACACACACCGCCAAAATAAATCATGAACGGCGTGGCGGGAAAAAGATCGTTGGCGAGCACCGCCCCCGCCCCGCTGTTCGGGGCGGCACGGTTTCGTCGATAGCAGGCTTTAGAGCAGCCCGGCGTGCTCCAGCGCGGCGTCGACCGCGACCCGCGCCTTCTCGCCGCAGGGGACCAGCGGCAGGCGCAGCTCGTTCGACAGCCAGGGATGCACCCGCGCCAAGGCGTACTTGCAGGGGCCGGGCGAGCTGTCCTCGAACATGGCATAGTGCAGCGGATAGAGCTTGTCGTTCAGCTCACGCGCCAGTTCCAGATCGTTGGCGGCGCAAGCGGCCTGGAATTCGGCACACAGCTTGGGTGCGACATTGGCGGTGACGGAGATGCAGCCGACGCCGCCCGCCGCGTTGAACGGCAGCGCCAGTTCGTCATCGCCCGAAAGCTGCGCGAAGTGCTTGCCGATGCCCATGCGGTGATCGGTGACGCGGCTGAGATCGGCGCTGGCGTCCTTGATGCCGATGAAGGTCCGCGGAAAGCGACGCGCCAGTTCGCACACCGTCTCGGGCTGCAGGTCGGTCACCGTGCGGCCCGGCACGTTGTAGAGCAGGATCGGCAGGTCACTATGCTCGGCCAGATACGAGAAATGCGCGAGCAGCCCGTCCTGGCTCGGCCGATTATAGTAGGGCGCGACCACGAGCGCGGCGGCCGCTCCGCTCTTCTTCGAAAAATTCATGTGGAGAAGAGCATTCATCGTATCGTTGCTGCCGCAGCCAGCAATAACCGGCACGCGGCCCGCCGCTTGCTCCACGCAAACTTCGATCACACGGTGGTGCTCCGCGTTGGAGAGCGTGGAATTCTCCCCCGTAGTGCCGCAGGGGACCAGGCCCGAAGAACCGTTCTCGATCTGCCAGTCCACCAGCTTGCGAAAGGCGCTTTCATCGAACGCGCCATCGCGAAACGGGGTGACGAGTGCAGGAATCGAACCCGAGAACATGGACTTCGCCTTTGCTGTTGGTCATCAAGACGGCATCCACGGCGCGTCACGAGTGAAGCGCCACCGTCATAAGACTTGATCATTCAGGGCCTGATAAGGAGCCTTTTTCCAAAATGTCCAGCATGCTGCGCGCCTCCGCCTGTCTTCTGCTGACATCCGCCTGTTGGTTCTCGCCGCCCGCCTGGGCGCAGGACACCACGAGTTCCGCTGCCGCGTGGGATCAGGCGCGTGCCATTCAGATGCAATCGCACGACATGGCCGCCCACCAGTCCGTGGACCGCTGGCGACTGCTGACGGCCAGCGATCGCATGGGATTTGGCGCCTATGCCTCGTTCCTGATGACCTATCCGGGCTATCCGCAGGAGGAGAAGCTGCGGGGATACGCGGAAAAGGCGCTCGCCAGCGAATCGCCTGATCCCTCCACGCTCGTGGCGTTCTTCGACCGATTGCCGCCGCTGACCAGCCAGGCGGCTGGCCGCTATGCCACCGCTCTCACCAATTTGCGGCGATCGGACGCCGCACAGCGAGCGGTGACCGCATGGCGTTCCGGATCACTGCTGCCCACGGACGAGAGTTTGCTGCTCAGCTTCTATCGCGACAGGTTCAGCGCGGACGATCACGACGCGCGGATGAATGCCCTGCTGTGGCAAGGCGAGGTTTCGCAGGCCGAGCGGCAGATCTCGTTCGTATCGGCTGGACGCCGGCCCTTGTTCATGGAGCGGCTGTCTTTGCTGCAAGGCGCGGCCCCAGGATCGCTGGGCATGCCGATCGGCAGCGATCTGCTGCGCGATCCCGGCTATGTCTATAACCGTTCGGTGCAGGCGCGGCAGAGCGGCAATCTACCCGCCGCCATCAGCCTGCTCTCGACGCGCCCCCCGCTCTCACAGCCGGTGCCTGACGCTGCGAAGTGGGTGAAGGAACTGCTGGCGGTGGCCAAGGGCGCGGGGGCCGACCCCGCCGTTCGCATCGCCACCTCTATCGATGACGCGTTCGCGCCGGGGACGGACATCTCCAAGCTCTCGTTCCGGGTGCGCGATGACTATACGACGCTGGTATGGCTGGGTGGCACCAAGGCAATCTGGGACTTGCGCGATCCGCGCCGCGCCGCGCCGCTGTTCTATCGCTACGGCGCCGCCGCCCAGACGCCCGGCACGCGATCGAAGGGCTTCTATTGGGCGGGCCGCGCGCTGACGCAGGCGGGCGATACGTCCGGGGCCAATCGCTATTTCGAGATGGCTGCGCGCTATCCCGAGACGTTCTACGGCCAGTTGTCTCTTGAGCGGCTGGGCCGCCCGATCCCCAACCTCGATGTCATGCCGCAAGTCCGGCCGGGCAACGCGGATCGCGCCGCGTTCAACGCTAAGCCGATCACACGCGCGGTGCGCGATGTTGCCCGCGATGCCGACTGGCGCACCGGCGTGCAGTTCTTTCGCGAGATCTCGGACCAGGCGCAATCGGAGGCGGATCACGTGCTGGTCGCCGATCTGGCGAAAGAGATCGGCCGCCGAGACCTGGGCGTCATCCTTGGCCAAGCGGCTCATGCGGACGGGTACACCAGCTTCGGGCGCATCTCTTTCCCCGAGATGCCGGTGCCCCCTGGTGCGAACTGGGTGATGGACCACGCGCTGGCCCGACAGGAAAGCCAGTTCGCGCAGAATGCCATGAGCCATGCCGGCGCACGCGGTTTGATGCAGCTGATGCCGGGCACCGCGCGCGAACAGGCCGGCAAGCTTGGCATCGGCTATAGCGAAAGCGCCTTGACCTCAGACCCTATCTACAACGTCAGGCTGGGTGACGGGTTCTTCAGCCGGATGATGGACTACTACGGCGGCGCGACCCCTCTGGCGGTCGGCGCGTACAACGCCGGGCCCGGCAATGTGAACAAGTGGCTCGCCGCCAACGGCGATCCGCGCACCGGCGCGATCGAATGGGTGGACTGGATCGAGCGCATCCCGATCTATGAGACGAAGAACTATATCCAGCGCGTTATGGAAAACGCCGTGGTATATCAGAGCATGAACCCGTCTCGGGGATACTATCGCGGGCAGGCGCCGCTCAGCGCGATGTTGGGCAAGCGCACGCCGGGTTAGCGCCCTGCCCG
>NZ_CAXYKL010000021.1:0-8344 GCF_964277725.1 uncultured Novosphingobium sp.
GGCTGCTCGGCTCCGATATCGTCATGGCGTTCGATGAGTGCCCGAAGATCGACCAAGGTCGGGACGTGATCGCGCGATCCATGGAAATGTCGATGCGCTGGGCCAAACGCAGTCGCGAAGGCTTCGACGCCGGTGGCGAGCATGCCGAGAGAGCGGCCTTGTTCGGCATCCAGCAGGGCGCTCTAGACGAAGACCTGCGCCGCAGCTCCGCGCAGGCGCTGACTGAAATCGGCTTCGATGGCTACGCGATCGGCGGACTGGCCGTGGGTGAGGGGCAGGAGGCGATGTTCGCCACGCTGGAATTCGCGCCCGGGCAACTTCCGGCAGATCGCCCGCGCTACCTGATGGGCGTGGGCAAGCCGGATGATCTGGTCGGCGCGGTGGAACGCGGCGTGGATATGTTCGACTGCGTTCTGCCGACGCGCTCTGGTCGTAACGGACAAGCGTTCACCTGGAACGGGCCAGTCAACATGCGCAATGCGCGTCATGCGGAGGATACGGCGGCGTTGGACGATCGCTGTCCGTGCCCCACCTGCCAGACCTATTCACGCGCCTACCTGCATCACCTTATCAAATCAGGCGAGATGCTGGGCGCGATGCTGCTGACCGAACACAACCTGACGTTTTATCAGCAGCTGATGCAGGCGATGCGCGACGCGATCATGGAGGAGCGCTTCGCGGCCTTTGCCCGCTCGTTCCGGGCCAGTTACCAGCGCAGCGGATAAGCACGTTTCGCTTTTCTCTCGCGATGGATCGCCGTTGACGCAGCCGCCATAGCGGGGCACCGTCTCCCCGTGATTTCCGGGGGGTTTTCAATGAGCAAACATGGGATCGGCGGCGCGGTCGCGCTGATGCTGATCGGTATGGGCGGGGCAGCTTCTGCCGGGACCGACGATTTGGCCACGGTGGCGGCGAAGTTTGGCGCGCTTCCGGCTGTCGAAGATATCAGCTTGTCTCCCGATGGCAGCAAGCTTGCCGTCGTAAGCCCGCTGCCAGATGGGCAGGGGCTATCCGTGGTCGACTATAGCGCAGGCGGCAAAGTCAAACCGATCGCCACGATCGAAAGCAAGGACGGCCGCATTTCCAAATGCTCATGGCCGACTTCCGAACGGATCATCTGCCGGGTCTATGGCATAGCCGATACCGGGGCGTTGCTCCTTGGCTTCACGCGGAACTTCGCGGTCAATGCCGATGGTTCAAAGATGGTGCAATTGACGGCGCGCCAAGGCACAAACGCTTTGGGGCCGATGCAGGACGGCGGCACCTTGATCGATTGGGACCTGCCCGATCATCCCGGCCAGATCCTGGTTTCTCGTCAGTTCGTGCCGGAAGCGAGCACCGGAACGCGCCTCGCCCAGACTGGGGAGGGCCTTGGTGTAGAGATGGTCGATACCGCTTCGCTGCGGCGCGTCACGGTCGAGCGCCCGCGTCCCAGCGCAACCAGCTATATTTCTGACGGCCATGGGCAAATCCGCGTCATGGTGTCGCAGCCTATCGATGCCACGGGCAACCTGTCGAACACGATCGAGTATCTTTACCGCAAACCCGGCTCACGCGATTGGCAGCGACTGTCGACCGCCTCTGCCGGCGCCCAGTCCACTTCCGGCTTCACGCCAGAGGCCGTCGATAGCGCGAAGAACGTAGCGTATGGGTTTGATAACACGGATGGCTTTGTAAAGCTCGTCAGCCTCTCGCTCGATGGTGCCAATCGCAGAGAGGATGTGTTGAGCCGGCCCGGCGTTGACGTGGATCAGCTGATCCAGATCGGCCGCAGCGAGCGCGTGGTAGGCGCCAGCTATGCGACCGATCGGCGAACGACCGAATATTTCGACCCGGCATTGAAGGCGTTAAGCGCTGCGCTGGGCAAGGCGCTTCCGGGTGCGCCCAAAGTCGATTTTCTCGACGCGACGCAAGGTGAGGACAAGCTTTTGCTGATTGCCTCGGGCGACACCAGCCCCGGGATGACCTACCTGTTCGACAAGAAGACACGCGGGCTGGAGGAGGTTCTGCCGATCCGGCCACACTTGGAATCGGTCAGCCTCGCGCCCATGAAGTCCATCACCTTTACGGCCCAGGACGGCACCTCGATACCGGGTTATCTCACACTGCCGATTGGCACATCAGGCAAGGGGCTGCCCGCCGTCGTGATGCCGCATGGTGGGCCCTCCTCGCGTGATGAGTGGGGCTTCGATTGGCTGGTGCAATTCTTCGCGGCACGCGGCTACGCCGTACTGCAGCCCAACTTCCGGGGCTCATCGGGCTATGGATCGGCCTGGTACCAGAAGAACGGGTTTCAATCCTGGCGCACGGCGATCGGCGACGTGAACGACGCCGGGCGATGGCTGGTGAAGCAGGGGATCGCGGATGGCAGCAAGCTTGCGATCGTCGGCTGGTCCTATGGGGGATATGCCGCGCTGCAAAGCGCAGCGCTGGATTCCGATCTTTTCAAGGCCATCGTCGCCGTCGCTCCGGTCACGGAACTGACGATGCTGCGGGACGAAGCGTCGCAATACGTCAATGGCAGGCTTGTCGCTCAGTTCATCGGTACAGGGGCGCACCTGCGCGAAGGCTCACCTGCCCAGAACGCCGCGAAGATCAAGGCGCCGGTTCTGCTATTCCACGGAACCAGGGATCTCAACGTGGGCGTACGGGAGTCCCAGATCATGAATGATCGCCTGAAGAGCGCGGGCAAGCAAGTGACGTATATCGAGTTTCCCAAGCTCGACCATCAGCTGGTTAACGCAGCGGCACGTACCCGCCTCCTCAGCGAGTCAGATGCTTTCCTGCGGAAATCATTGGGGATGTAGACGCGCGCGCGATTATCGCGCCATCGCGTCTAGGCCAGCCACTTCCAGCTTGGTGCCGGGATAGGCAACGAATTCGCCACTGCGACTATCGAAGAAACCGGCGCCGATGGCGTTGGCAAAACGCTTGGCCAAGCTGAGGTCGGGATACCATTTTCCGGTGCGGTGCGGGGTGATGAAGCGATACTTAGACATAGTGCCGAGTGAACGACGTTATGGGCCCGAGAGTTCCCGCCATCCGCCTGATCTGAAACGGTTTGTCGCAAACCAATCAGGTACGAAAAAGGCGGCCCCAAGGAGCCGCCTTCATCGATTTCAGCAGAAAAAGCCGCCGATCAGCGCGAGTAGAACTCGACGACCAGGTTGGGCTCCATCTTCACCGGGTAAGGCACTTCGTCCAGCGTCGGAACGCGAACGAAAGTGATCTTGTCGGTGCCGTCCTGCGAGATGTAATCGGGCACTTCACGCTCCGCCAGGCCCTGCGCTTCGATGATCAGCGCCATCTCCTTGGCTTTGTCGCCCAGGCTGATGATGTCACCCACGAAGACGCGGCGGCTGGCGACGTTGCACTTCACGCCGTTGACGCGGATGTGGCCATGGCTGACGATCTGGCGTGCGGCGAAGATCGTGGGCGCGAACTTGGCGCGGTACACGATCATGTCCAGGCGCTGCTCCAGCAGGCCGATCAGGTTCTGGCCGGTATCGCCCTTCATGCGCGATGCTTCGGCGTAGGTGCGCTTGAACTGCTTCTCGGTCACGTCGCCGTAGTAGCCCTTCAGCTTCTGCTTGGCGCGAAGCTGGATGCCGTAGTCCGACACCTTGCTCTTGCGGCGCTGACCGTGCTGGCCGGGGCCGTAGCTGCGGCGATTAACCGAGCTCTTGGGACGGCCCCAGATATTCTCGCCCATGCGACGATCGAGTTTATGCTTGGCGCTCTGGCGCTTCGACATAGGAAGTCCTTCAATTCTGCTAGCCTCGCCACCATGGCGACGCCGATGTGTTTTCCGGATTCGCACCGCCCCTGTAAGGAACGCGGCCACCGCTTCACCGGAGTGCGGGGCCGAACGGACGATCCCGGTCCCTGTAAGGGCGGGGTCCAAGTGAAGGCGCGCGTTTAGCGCCGTGCCGGGGAAAGTCAAGCTGATGCCAACCCCTCGACGACGCGCGGCGTGGCGGCTAGGGCGCGCTGATGCCCGATACCACGCCCCTGTCACCAGATGCCTGCAGCACCATGGCCGAAGTCCGCGCCGGGGTCGATGACCTGGACGCGAGACTGGTCGAGATGCTGGCCACGCGGTTCGCTTACATGCGCGCTGCCGCCCGGATCAAACCTGAGCGCGGGCAAGTGCGTGACGAGCCGCGCAAGGCCGAAGTGATCGCCAACGCACGCGCACGGGCCAAAGCGCTCGGATTGCCGGCGGACGCGGTGGCGGTGATCTGGGAGGGACTGGTGGAAGCCTCGATCGCCTATGAGCTGGACCATTGGGACGAGCGCCGAGGTTGATTGACCGTCCCCGCTCGCTCGAACGGACCTGCGAGCGCTAACGCAGAATCGTTCAACGCTCTCTTTTGTCGCGCTCCAGCGTAGTGAGGATGCCGCGGAAGGTGCGCACTTCCAGGTGGTTCCAGCCGGGCTTAGTGAGTAGATTGCGCAGGGTCAGCCGATTGGTTTCCGCCCTGGGCTGCGGCCAGAAGTAGTTCTTGGCTTCGAGCATCCGCTCGAAGTGGCCGATCAGGCCTTCCAGTTCGTCCTGCGGGGCGGGGGGCAACAGTTCCTCGACCGTAGGCTGCACCAGCGTCGCATGCTTGGACCATTCATAGGCGCACAGGATCACCGCCTGGGCTAGGTTCAGTGAACCGAACTGCGGGTTGATCGGTACCGTCAGGATCGCCCGGGCGAGAGCGACATCCTCGGTTTCGAGCCCGGAGCGTTCCGGCCCGAAGACGAAGGCGGAGCGGCCCGGCGCGGTCCGGATTTCGCTGGCGGCCTGCTCGGGCGTGACGACTGGCTTGGTGACGCCGCGTTTGCGCACGGTGGTGGCATAGACGTTGGCGCAATCGGCAACGGCCTCCGCCAGCGAGCCGAACACTTGCGCCTGATCCAACACGACATCCGCGCCAGCGGCGGCCGGTCCGGCGCTGGGGTTGGGCCATCCGTCGCGCGGCGTGACGAGGCGCATCTCGGTCAGCCCGAAGTTCAGCATGGCGCGTGCGGCCTTGCCGATATTCTCGCCCAACTGCGGCCGGACAAGCACGATGACGGGGTTTTGCGGCGCGGTCATCCGGCGCTCACCCCGCGCACGGTGCTGGCGAAATCCGCAAAATCGCTGGCCTCGCTGAAATCGCGATAGACCGAGGCGAAGCGAATATAGGCGACGGAATCGACTTGCCGCAGCCCTTCCATCACCATCTCCCCGATGGCGAGCGAGCTGACTTCGCTTTCACCCAAGGTCTCTACTTGTCGCTGCACGCCGGAAACCAGGCGATCGATTTTCTCGCCATCGACACTGCGCTTGCGGCAGGCGAGGCTAACGGATTGCTCGATCTTCGAACGATCGAACGACTGGCGTGAGCCGTCGCTCTTGATCACGGTGATCTCACGCAGCTGGACGCGTTCGAACGTTGTGAACCGCGCGCCGCAGCCACCGCATTGGCGGCGGCGGCGGATCGCGCTGTTGTCTTCCGTCGGTCTGCTGTCCTTGACTTGCGAATCGTCGTGGGCACAAAAAGGACAGCGCATTCAGTCTCGCAAATATTAGTTCGGGCGAACCCGCTTGTAGAACTGGTAGCCCGCGCCGGCAGCCAGGCCAACCGGGATCGTCACGAAGGGCAGCACGACAGCGGCGACAGCACCGATCGCACCCCAGGCCAGGACCGGCTTGGTGGAGGGGTGGCTAAGCCCGTCCTGCAGCATTCCGGCCAGCTCCTGACGAGCGTCGGAAATGAAATCACCGCGATTGTTGGGGTCGTTCAACTGAACCATGGTTCAAAGGTCCTCATAGATGGGAAAGCGATTGCACAGCGCTTCTACGCGCGCGCGCACCGCTTGTTCCACCTGACCATCACCTTCGTCGCCATTGCGCGCCATGCCATCGACGACCTGGACGATCAAATGGCCGATTTCGCGGAACTCTTCGGTGCCGAAACCGCGCGTGGTACCGGCCGGCGTGCCCAGGCGAATGCCCGAGGTGACGAAGGGCGAGCGCTTGTCAAACGGAACGCCGTTCTTGTTGCAGGTGAGCCAAGCGCGATCGAGGCCCTTTTCCGCGGCCTTGCCGGTCACGTCCTTGGCGGTGAGGTCCACCAGCATCAGGTGATTGTCGGTACCGCCCGAGACGACGGAGAGCCCGGCGTCCTCGATGCTGGCGGCCAGCGCGCGCGCGTTGGCCACGATCTGATGGGCGTAGGCCTTGAATTCGGGCTTCAGCGCATCGGCGAAAGCGACGGCCTTGGCGGCAATCACGTGGACCAACGGACCGCCCTGCAGGCCGGGGAAGACAGCGGTGTTGAACTTCTTCGCCAGATCCTCGTCATTGGTCAGGATCACGCCGGAGCGTGGGCCGCGCAGCGACTTGTGCGTGGTGGTGGTGACGACGTGGGCATGCGGGAAGGGCGAGGGGTGCGCACCGCCGGCGACCAGGCCGGAGAAGTGGCTCATATCCACCAGCAGCCACGCGCCCACTTCGTCTGCGATTTCGCGGAAGCGGGGGAAATCCCACACGCGCGAATACGCGGTGCCGCCCGCGATGATCAGCTTGGGCTTGCACTCGCGCGCGATGCGGGCAACCTCGTCCATGTCGATCCGGTGGTCATCCGGGCGCACGCCATAGGGCACGGGCTTGAACCACTTGCCGCTCATGTTGACGGGCGAGCCGTGCGTCAGGTGGCCGCCCGAGTTGAGATCGAGGCCCATGAACGTGTCACCCGGCTGCAACAGGGCCAGGAACACCGCCTGGTTCATCTGGCTGCCAGAGTTGGGCTGGACGTTGGCGAAATCGCATCCGAACAGCTGCTTGGCGCGCTCTATCGCCAGGGTTTCCACCACGTCGGCATATTCGCAACCGCCGTAGTAACGCTTGCCGGGATAGCCTTCCGCGTACTTGTTGGTGAAGACCGAGCCAGTGGCTTCCAGCACGGCCTTGCTGGTGATGTTCTCGCTGGCGATAAGCTCGATCTTGGTCTGCTGGCGCTTCAGTTCGCCCCGGATGGCGGCGAAGACTTCAGGGTCGGCCTGCTCCAGGCTGGCGCTGAAGAAGCCGGCGGAGCGGATGGGGGCATCGGTGACGGTGCTCATGCGGCGGACTCCTGGGTCAGTTCTGCGATCTGGGGATGGGATAGCTTGTCGACGCGGCCGGCGTGGCGGCCGCCGCCGAACTCGGTCGACAGGAAGGCATCGAGGCAGGCCTTGGCCATGTCAATACCGGTCAGCCGCGCGCCCATGGCGATGGCATTGGCGTCGTTATGTTCGCGGGCCAGGGCGGCGGATAGCGGTTCGGACACGAGCGCGCAACGCAGCGCCGGGTGGCGGTTCACGGCGATGGAGATGCCGATGCCAGAGCCGCACAGCGCCACGGCGCGCTCCACGGTGCCGTCTGCGACGACCGAGGCCAGCTTGTAGCCATAATCCGGGTAGTCGACGCGATCGGCGGTTTCCGGCCCGAGATCAGCGACTTCGTGGCCGAGGACGATCAGATACTCGCGCAGTTCGGCCTTCAGGTCGACGGCGGCGTGGTCGGAAGCGATGGCGATGCGCATGGGCGCGATTCATCCTGGCAGTGGAGATTCACCGGCCCCCATAGTCCCAGGATGCCACTATGGCCAGTACGTGCTTCGAGGTGGCTCTAGAGCAGGGCGGAGGTCCCTCCATCGGCTCTGGCAGGCATGACACCGGGCGCGTCCAGGACGATCTGGCTCTTTTCCCCTCCCAGCAGGGCGGGGTCCGGAATTCCCTCCAGGGCCAGAACGCGCTGCGTGGCCGGGCGTGCCAGAACCCGCTCGCGATGGGCGAGGACATGCGGGATAGCGCTCATGTCGCACCGATCGGTCGGCCAGTGGAGATACGAGCTGTAGATGAAGAGGTATGGGTCAGACGTGGTAAACCGGTCGCCATGCACGAAGGGGCGACCGTCCTTCAGGATGTCCTCCACCTTGCCGAAATAGTAATTCAGCATCTCGGGCACCTTGGCGCGGAGTGCTGCGTGGGCGACTTCGCCATCGGCGAACATGCGGGGCCGGGAAAAGTGGCGCAAGGTGATGTGGACGGTAGTCGCCAGGAAGCTGTTGAACGCATTCACCGTCGCCAGCCCAAATGGCGTTTGCGCCGGCAGCAGACCGGCTTCGGGGAATGTCTGCGCGAGATAGGCCATGATCGCCACATTCTCGGTGATGGGGCCCTCATCGGTCACAAGAACGGGGACGAACCCGCGTGGACTGATCGCCAGGAATTCGGGTGTGCTGGTATCACCCTTCAGGACATTGACGGCGATGCCTTCGTATTGCGCGCCGCACTCTTCGAGCGTGATGTGCGAGGCCACCGGACA
>NZ_CAXYKL010000022.1:0-37256 GCF_964277725.1 uncultured Novosphingobium sp.
GCGCGCTTCCCCAATCTGCTGGTCAATGGCGCGGGCGGTATCGCCGTCGGCATGGCCACCAACATTCCGCCCCACAACCTGGGCGAAGTGATCGACGGCTGCCTCGCCTACATCAATAATCCGGCGATCAGCGCGGAAGAGCTGTTCGAAATCATCCCTGGGCCAGACTTCCCCACGGCGCCGCTGATCCTCGGCAAGGCGGGAGCGCGAGCGGCATATATAACTGGACGCGGGTCGGTCATCATGCGGTGCCGCTATGAGATCGAAGAAGCGCGAGGCTCCAACCGCGGCGGCCGCTCGATCGTGCTGACCTCGATACCGTTCCAGGTGGGTAAGTCCGGCCTGGTCGAGAAGATCGCCGACGCCGCCAAGGAAAAGCGGATCGAAGGCATCGCCGACATCCGCGATGAATCCAATCGCCTCGGCGTGCGCATCGTGATGGACCTCAAGCGCGAAGCGACGCCTGAGGTCGTGCTCAATCAGTTGTGGCGGCACACCCCCGCGCAATCGAGCTTCCCGGCGAACATGCTGGCGATTCGTGGCGGCCGCCCCGAAATCCTGTCGCTGCGCGATATCATCCAGGCCTTCATCCAGTTCCGCGAAGAGGTCATCACTCGCCGCACCAAGTTCGAGCTGAACAAGGCGCGCGATCGGGCGCATATCTTGCTTGGCCTGGTCGTTGCGGTCTCGAATCTCGACGAAGTAGTGAAGATCATCCGTGGCGCACCGAACCCCGGCGAAGCCCGCAGCCGCCTGATGGCGCGCGAATGGCCCATTGGTGACATCGCACCCTATATTCGGCTGGTCGAAGCGATCGAGCCCAACGCGGAAGAGACCGGCGGCAGCTATCGCCTCTCCGAAACGCAGGTCCGCGCCATCCTCGACTTGCGGCTTCATCGCCTCACCGCGCTCGGCCGTGACGAGATCGGTGATGAACTGAAGGAACTGGCGGTCAAGATCGAGGAGTTCCTCGCGATCCTTGCCGACCGGACCAAGCTTTATAAGGTCATGTGCGAGGAACTGGAGGCGGTGCGTGCCTTCGCGACACCGCGCTTGTCCGAGATCGTCGCCGCCGCAGATGGCATCGATGATGAAGATCTGATCGAGCGGGACGACATGGTCGTCACCGTCACGATGGACGGCTACATCAAGCGCACGCCCCTTTCCACTTTCCGCGCGCAAAATCGCGGTGGCAAGGGCCGTGCCGGCATGGCGACGAAGGACGAAGATGTCGTGTCCGAGATGTTCGTCACCTCGACGCACAATCCGGTGCTGTTCTTCTCCACCAGCGGCAAGGTCTATCGCCTCAAGGTATGGCGCCTGCCCGAAGGTGGACCAACCACGCGCGGCCGCCCGATCGTCAACCTCCTGCCTTCGCTGGACAAGGACGAGACGATCGCCACGGTGCTTCCGCTGCCTGAAGACGAAGGCACCTGGGGGGCGCTGCACGTTGTCTTCGCCACGGCCAAGGGCAACGTCCGCCGCAATGCGATGGATGCCTTCGCGAACATTCCCAGCAACGGCAAGTTCGCCATGCGCTTTGAGGATGACAGTGCTGATCGCCTGATCGGTGTCGCGCTGCTCGGGGCCGAGGACGATGTCCTGCTGGCCACCCGCCAGGGCAAGGCGATCCGCTTTGCAGGCGACGATGTGCGCGAATTCCAGAGCCGCACGTCCACCGGCGTGCGCGGCATGAGCCTCAAGCCCGATGACGAAGTCGTTTCGCTCTCGATCCTACACCGCATAGGCACTACTGCCGAAGAGCGTGAGGCATACCTCCGCTTTGCGCCTTGGAAGACCGAGAAGGAAGGCGATCCCGATATGCCGGCGGACCGTTTCGCCGAGATGTCCTTGGGTGAACAATTCATCCTGACGGTCTGCGCGAACGGCTATGGCAAGCTGTCTTCCGCCTACGAATATCGCCGCACCGGGCGAGGTGGGCAAGGCATCACCAACATCGACAACGTGGCACGCAATGGCCCCGTTGTGGCGAGCTTCGCCGCGACCAAGGCTGATCAGCTGATGCTGGTAACCGATCAGGCCAAGCTGATCCGCATCGGCCTGGATTCGCTGCGCGTGATCGGTCGTAACAGCGCCGGTGTGAAGCTGTTCGATGTCGGCAAGAACGAGCACGTCGTCAGCGCCGTGCGCATCGATGACAACCCGGAGCCTGAGAACGAGGCGGAAGCCGCGATCGTGGAAGAGATGGTGGCCCGCAGTGCCGACGAGGTCGAAATCCCGATCGAAATCGACCGCGACGATCTGGACCCGAATGACGAGGATGCGGACGGAGACGACGCATGACGGCATCCGTTGCCTACAAGGTGCTGACTGCCGAGCAGATGGCGCAGTTGGAGGCAGACGGAACGTTCGCGGGCGCCCCGGTCGATCTGGCGGATGGCTACATCCACTTGTCGACCGCGGACCAGCTTGACGAGACGGTGGCGAAGCACTTCGCCGGCCAGTCAGGCTTGCACATCGCTGCGGTCGACCTCGAAGTGCTGAGTGATGCGGTGAAGTGGGAACCCTCACGCGGTGGCGCGCTGTTTCCGCACATCTATGGCGAACTCCCGCTTTCGACGGTCATGGCTTACGGCCCAGTGGAACTTGGCGACGACGGCAGGATCAGATTGCCGGTCGCCGGGTAACCTGATCTCTATCCAGATGCTTAGGCCAATTTCATGACCCACCAAGTTCACATCATCGGCGGCGGCCTGGCGGGCAGCGAGGCAGCTTGGCAACTCGCCCGTCGCGGCGTCCGCGTGCGACTTTCCGAAATGCGCGGCGCGGGTGAACGTTCGCCGGCGCACCAGACCGATGCGCTGGCCGAACTCGTCTGCTCGAACTCGTTCCGATCGGATGATGACGAGAAGAACGCGGTAGGCCTGCTGCACCACGAAATGCGCCAGCTGGACTCACTCGTGATGACTGCCGCCGCCAAGGCGCAGGTGCCGGCCGGATCTGCTCTGGCGGTGGACCGCGATGTTTTCTCCGCCGAAGTGGAGGCCGCCCTTGCTGCTCAACCCACGCTGGAAATCGTGCGCGAGCGCATCGATTGCCTGCCCGAAAGTGGCCTCACCATCGTCGCCACCGGCCCGCTGACCGCGGCATCGCTGGCGGACAGCATCGGCGCAGCGACGGGGGCGGACAGTCTGGCCTTCTTCGATGCCATCGCCCCGATCGTCCATCGCGACACGATCGACATGGACATCTGCTGGATGGCCTCACGCTGGGACAAGGGTGAAACCAAGGACTACATCAACTGCCCGATGAACAAGGAGCAGTACCTCGCTTTCCACGCGGGCCTGCTGGCGGGCGAAAAAACCTCGTTCAAGGAATGGGAGGCGAACACGCCCTACTTCGACGGCTGCATGCCGATCGAAGTCATGGCCGAGCGCGGCCTGGACACCTTGCGCTTCGGGCCGATGAAGCCGGTCGGCCTGGACGATCCCCGCACCGGTCGCTGGCCCCACGCCGTCGTGCAGCTGCGCCAGGACAACAAGCTAGGCACGATCTGGAACATGGTCGGCTTCCAAACCAAGCTTAAGCATGCCGAACAAGTGCGCCTGTTTCGGACGATTCCCGGCCTGGAAAATGCGGAATTTGCGCGCCTGGGCGGGCTGCATCGCAACACGTTTCTGAACTCGCCCGTGCTGCTGGATCGGCAATTCCGGCTCAAGACGGCGCCGCATATCCGCTTCGGCGGACAGATCACGGGGTGTGAGGGCTATGTGGAAAGCGCCGCGATCGGCCTGCTTGCCGGAATGATGACCGCGATCGAGATCAGCGGCGATACGTGGACACCGCCTCCCAGGACGACCGCGCTGGGGGCCCTGCTATCGCACATCACCGGCGATGCGGAGGCGGACAGCTATCAGCCAATGAATGTGAACTTCGGGCTTTTCCCACCTCTCCACGACGTTAAGAAAAAGCAGCGTAAAGAAGCTTACACGTCGCGGGCGAAGGCCGATCTGAGTACATGGCTGACCAGCGCAGAGCCCGCGGAATTGACCGCCTGACGCATTAGCAGCTGCACTTGGCCTTCGGTTTGGGCGGGGGCGCGGTGGTGCGGAATTCCTGCGGCGTGAGGACAAGATCACGATCGGCATCGGCCTGCGCAAACTTGTCCACCGTGGCAGACGCCCATTCCTCGAAAGTAAGGAGGTTATTGCCGTCCTTGTCCAGCTTGCGGAACGCGGCCGTGCGCGTGGAAAGCAGTTCGTGACGGGTGATGCGCCCGTCGCCATCGCGATCGTAGCGGCGAAAGCGGCGCTGTTCGTTGGTCTGCTCGATCGCTTCGGGCGGTGTCGGTCCGCGCAGGCCGGCCACATTGGCGCTGGGCAGCGGTTCGGGCGGGCCAGACCGCGAGGCGATCGGCATCGGTGGCGGCGCGCCTCGCTCCACCTCTGCCCGGCCTTGCAGCCAGAACAGGCCAGCGGCCACGAAAAGCAGCGCGGCAACCGCGCCCAGCACGATACGATTCATTGTTGAGCCCCCTGCCGGCCCGGTTAGCAGGGGGTTAAAGCCCCAGCAATCCCAGCTTGAGCGCTTCCAGCATCGCAGCGGGGGAAGCGGCACCGGCTTCCGAGCCACTCACCCGACGCCGGCGTGTAAGGCCGGCAAGCACCCGCAAGGATCGCAACGGGCGGCTGACTCTCGGGAGCTTTCGGGGCTGCGCATCGGCCAGGGTGGCGGCCAACGCCCGCTCATCGTCGCGCCCCAAACGGGTGGCGAGGTCTTCCGCGGCCCAAATCCGGCCCAGCGTCATCGCTGCCTGCTTATCGCGGGCGCATCCCAGCACTAGGGCCAAGGCCGCGCAGGCCGCGCCACGCCCCTCGGCGAATTTGCTCATGGCATCGGCGCCCAAGGGTGAGGGCGCTGTCATCGCCTCCCAGGCGTCGACCAGCGTCTGGGCATCGGCATGCCGATTGCCCCAGCTGCGCAGCGTAGCCAGGATAGGCTCGCCCTCAGGCCAGGTTTGTGGCGACTGTGCGATCGACTCCCGCCACCAGGCCAGACGCAACTGCGCCAGCATGGGCTCACTGGAGCGCCGGATCAGCGTTGCGAGCCGGGCATCCAGCGCAAGAAGCGCCAGCGTCGGCTGCCGAGCCGAAGCCGACGCATAGACCAGCGACAATTGGGCCACCGCCGGAAGCGAGGCGACAAGGGGATCGTCCTGCGACATGATCGTCTACAGCTTTCGGGCGTAACGGGCATTCGCGCGTAACGCCCTCCAAGCCTTAGCGATAGCAGACCTTCTTCACCGCCGCGATCACGCGATCGACGTCGATCAACGCCGCCTTCTCCAAGTTGGCGGCGTAGGGCAGCGGCACATCCTCATCACAGACGCGCAGAACCGGGGCATCGAGGTCGTCGAAGCCTTCCTCCATGCAGATCGTGATGATTTCCGACGCGATGGAACAGACCGGAAAACCTTCCTCGACGACGACCATGCGGTTCGTCTTCTTGAGGCTTTCCAGAACGGTAGCCTTGTCCAGCGGACGCAGAGTCCGCAAGTCCACCACTTCGACTTCGATACCTTCGCCCGCCAGCTTCTCAGCCGCTTCCAGCGAGACGCCGACGCCGATGGAGTAGGAGACGATCGTCACGCTCGTACCTTCCCGCACGATACGGGCCTTGCCGATCGGCAGGACGTGATCGTCTAGCTCGGGCAGTTCGAACGATCGACCATAGACCAACTCGTTCTCCAGAAACACAACCGGGTCTTCGGAACGGATCGCAGCCTTAAGCAGCCCCTTGGCGTCCGACGCGTCATAAGGCGCGATCACCACCAGGCCCGGCACCGATGCGTACCAAGGGCCGTAGTTCTGCGAGTGCTGCGCCGCGACGCGCGCTGCCGCGCCGTTCGGTCCACGGAACACCACCGGACAGCGCATCTGGCCCCCAGACATGTAGTTGGTCTTCGCCGCAGAGTTGATGATATGATCGATCGCCTGCATGGCGAAGTTGAACGTCATGAACTCTACGATCGGACGCAGGCCGCCCATCGCCGCACCAGTGCCGATACCGGCAAAACCGTACTCGGTGATCGGCGTGTCGATCACACGCTTGGGGCCGAATTCCTCCAGCAAGCCTTGCGTGACCTTGTAGGCGCCCTGGTACTCGGCGACTTCCTCGCCCATGATGAAGACGCGCTCGTCCCGGCGCATTTCCTCGGCCATGGCATCGCGCAAGGCCTCGCGCACCGTCGCCGTCTTCATATTGACGCCGTGCGGCACTTCGTCGGACTTTGCGGGCTTGATGTCGCTTCCAAGCTGGGTGGTTCCGGTTTCCAGCTCGGCCTTGTCGTCCTTCTCACTGGCCTTATCGGCCTTGGACTCATCCGCCTTAAGGTCTTTCTCGGGTTCCTCGACCTTGGGCGCGCCGCCCTTCTTGGCCTTGGGCTTTTCCTTTGCCGGCTGCTCATCGGCCTTGGCCTCAGGAGCGGGCTCGGGCGAACCGCTCGCCTCGGAGACGTCCTCATCCTCGCCCGCCATGATGGCGATCACGGAGCCGACCTTCACGCCGTCCGTGCCCTCCGGCACGACGAGCTTGCCGACCTTGCCCTCGTCGACCGCTTCGAATTCCATCGTCGCCTTGTCGGTCTCGATCTCGGCTAGAATGTCACCGGAGGACACCTCATCGCCTTCCTTGACTAGCCACTTGGCAAGCTTGCCCTCCTCCATCGTGGGGGAAAGCGCCGGCATTTTTACTTCGACCGGCATCAGTATGTCTCCACCAGAACGTCGGTATACAGTTCGGACGCATCCGGCTCGGGCGAGCTTTCGGCAAAGTCGGCCGCCTGGCCAACGCTGGCGCGCACGCGCTTGTCGATTTCCTTCAGGCTTGCTTCGGCCACACCCATTTCCATCAGCTCGGTTTTCGCATGTTCGATCGGGTCACGCTTTTCGCGTACGCCCTGCACTTCTTCACGCGTGCGGTACTTGGCGGGGTCCGACATCGAGTGGCCGCGATAGCGATAAGTGTTCAGCTCCATCAGAACCGGTCCGTTGCCGCCGCGCACATGCTCGATCGCGATCTCGGCCGCCTTGCGCACTTCCAGCACGTCCATGCCGTTGACCTGCATCCCGGGGATGCGGAACGCGGTGCCGCGACGATAGAAATGCGTTTCCGCTGAAGAGCGGCTGACCGCCGTGCCCATCGCGTACTGATTGTTTTCGATCACGAAGATGATCGGCAGCTTCCATAGCGAGGCCATGTTGAAGCTTTCGTAGACCTGGCCCTGGTTGGCCGCGCCGTCACCAAAGTAGGCCAGCGTCACGCCGCCATCCTCGCGGTACTTGTGGGCAAAGGCCAAGCCCGAACCCAGCGGCACTTGCGCGCCGACGATGCCGTGACCGCCGTAGAAGCCATGCTCCACGCTGAACATGTGCATGGAGCCGCCCTTGCCTTTCGAGATACCCGAATGGCGGCCTGTCAATTCAGCCATGATGACCTTGGGATCGATGCCGTAGGCCAGCATGTGCCCATGATCACGATAGCCGGTGATGACCGAGTCCAGGCCACCCTTCAGTGCCGATTGCAGGCCGACCGCGACGGCTTCCTGGCCGATGTAGAGGTGGCAGAACCCGCCAATGAGGCCGAGGCCATAAAGCTGCCCCGCCTTTTCTTCGAACCGGCGGATAAGCAGCATCTGCTCATAGAAGTGCAGCAATTCTTCCTTGCTGGCCTTGTAACGCCGATCGGCGGCGTGCTTCTCAGCCAAGCTGTGGAGCGCGAAATCCTCTTCCCGCTCGGCAATCTCTGACGGCGACGGCTCAGCGTTCGACAAAGCAGTTTCCCTGATGTTTGTGCGATTCTTACAAGGATATAGGACCCTGACCCGCGCAGAGAAACCCATCACGGTTGCGTTTTCTAATCCTCGCAACGACCTTGCGAAAAAACTACCGCTGCTGCGGCAGAAGCATCACCATCTCGTCAGGATGCGCAACATTCAGGTTCCGGCGCAGCAGTTCGCCGGCAAGGTCCGGGTCGGCCTGATGCGGATCAAGCAAATCAACGCGGTTGCGCAGCTGGCCGCGCAACTCATTCAATTGTGCGATCTGCTTCTCATGCTGGACCAGGAGCCGCTCATTCTCGCTCCAAGCGAGGAAGCCGCTGGGGCCCGCGACGACGAACCCGCCCATCAACAGCAACGCTACGAGAGCGCCGGCCTGGACGGCACGGTCCTTGACGAATTTGGGTTCCCGGCGCGACGTTTTCATACTTCGTAATAAAGCCATAAAATCCCGCTCGCTTCAACAGAATACCGGGCATTCACGCCGCCATTTGTCGCAATTCGGTGGGGGTCATTTGGTTGCCGTGGGATGTGGCCTCGCCTGAAATCCGGACCGCGCTTTTCCTTGTGCTTTTGCGCGCGCATCCTAGATTCACGCACCAGGATCACCATCGGAGCACCACCGGAGCATGACAGCGGCACCCGACACCTACGCGGCCGACGAGTTGAAGCTGACTCCGCCTGATCCCGTGCCCGCTGTCACCCCCGAACGGGCGGCAGGACTGGTGCCCGTGGGTGAGGAGCAGAAGTCTAAGTTGGACCTGCGCGTCTCCGAATATGTTTCCGACCTGATCGCGCAGGATGCCAACTCCCCCGAGTTCGGCAAACGCGTGGACGAGATCACCAACATGGGCCGGCGCGAAATCGCGGAGGCTGCCGGACAGTCAAACCGTTTCCTCGATCGCCCGGTCCGCGCCATGGACGGCACCAGCGGCGTCGGAGCCGATCTGGCGGAACTGCGTCGGACGGTCGAAGACCTGGACCCATCGCGCAAGGGCAACTTGCTGGCGCCCCGCAAGATCTTCGGCGTCATCCCGTTCGGCAGCAAGTTGAAGAACTATTTCGACAGCTATCAGAGCGCGCAAAGCCATATCAGCGCGATCCTGGCCCGCCTGCAAGGCGGCAAGGATGAGCTGCTGATGGACAATGCGGCGATCGACGTGGAGCGGCAGAACCTGTGGAAGGCGCTCGGCAAGCTGGAACAGATGATCCACATGTCAAAAGCGCTGGACCGCGAACTGGAACAGAGCGCGGCAGACCTGGACCATTCCGATCCGGCCAAGTCGAAGGCCATCCGCGAGACGGCATTGTTCTATGTCCGCCAGCGAACGCAGGATCTGCTGACGCAGATGGCGGTATCGGTGCAGGGGTACCTGGCCCTCGATCTGGTCAAGAAGAACAATGTGGAACTGATCAAGGGTGTGGATCGCGCTTCGACGACGACGGTGGGCGCATTGCGTACCGCGGTGACCGTGGCACAGGCTATGACCAGCCAAAAGCTGGTGCTGGATCAGATCACCGCGCTGAACACGACGACCGCCAATATCATCGACGCCACCGGCCGGATGCTTAAGGACAATACCGCGCGTATCCACGAACAGGCCGCCGGTGCCACGATCCCGCTGGAGACGCTCAGCCGCGCATTCCAGAACATCTACGACACCATGGATTCCATCGACACCTTCAAGATGAAGGCGCTCGAAAACATGAAGCAAACCGTCGTCGCGCTGGAGGGCGAAGTGGGCAAGTCGAAGGCGTACATCACCCGCGCGCAGGGGCAGGCGGACGCCAAGCTGGAGGCGCGGGGCGCGACAGCCGAAAAGGGCTTGCTGGGGTCTCTGGACTAAACCACCATGCCAAGCGATCGTCGACCTGTTCCCTTGTCTATCCTGCGCGAGGCGCGGCGGCAACGTGCGGCGAGGCTGCGGCGGGCGCGGCAAAAGCGGTGGGAGTGGCGGATGCGCCGCTTGCGCCGTGCGGTATTGGCCGTTGTTGCGATCGCCGTGGTGACCGTCGGGGCTGGCCTTGTCGTCAGCGGCCTACCAGACAACACCTATCTCCTGGCAATGCTGATCGCGTTCATCGCATTCTGGGTATTGGCCCTCTACCCAGCCAGCCCGAAACCGAGATCGGAAGATCTGGCGGAAGTTGATCTGGCAGAACTTGCAGGCACGACCGAGCTTTGGCTGGAAGGCAAACGCAACGCCCTCCCCTCGCCCGCTCTCGATGCGATAGACATGATCGGGGTGCGTCTGGAACAGCTGGCGCCGCAACTGGAGACGTTGGACCCGAACGCCCCTGCTTCGCGCGAGGTACGCAAGCTGCTGACGGAACATCTGCCGGGCCTTGTCAACAGCTACACCCGCATTCCGTCCTCGCTGCGCGGCAGAGAGAATGCCGGATCGACCCCGGCTCGCCAGGTTACGGAGGGCCTGCACGTCATCGCGAAGGAAATCGAGGCGATGTCTCTCGATCTGTCGCGCAATGACTTGGATGCGCTGGCCGTGCGCGGCCGGTTCCTCGAAACCCGTTACATCGCCGCGCCAGAATAAAAAGGGGCTGGGATCGCCCAAACACGATCCCAGCCCCCTTTGATGCTACCTTAGAATGCGGCGGTCAGCGAGGCGACTACGGTCGACCCGGCGATCGTGCCGGTACCGTCCTGCCCACGCGAGAAGCTGGGCTGCAGGTAAGCGGATTCACGCTTGCTGATGTCGGTATCGATATAGGCGACACCAACCGTCAGCGGGGTGTTGGGGATGACGTAATCTGCGCCGATCAACCAATCCCAGTACTCGCCGGTCGGCGCAACCGAGGTCGCGAACGGGCCGAGGCCCTTGTTGCCGTTGGAATACCCGATGTGAGCCTTCACGGTCAGGCCGGTGTTGGGCACGCCGATCGCACCGTCGCCCCACAGGTAGAGGTTGTCGTTCTTGTCACCCGGGTTGGTGTACACGCCCGCAGCTGCATCGGCGCCAGTGGCGTACCATGCGCCCAAAGCTTCCTGCTTGGGCGCGTAAGCCACGCCGGCGGTCAGCGAGAGCGGGCCCGTGGTGCCCGACAGCTTGGCGTAAGGCTCGATGAAGTCGGTGTTGTTGAAGCCGCTCGGATACATGTACCAGGTCGCGCCCACGTCCAGCGTCGCGCCTTGGCCCAGTTGCGCCTTGTAGCCGGCAATCAAGTCCAGCTCCATGTTGGCGCCGCCGAACGTGCCCCAACCTGCCAGGTTCGAACCCCAGGTGCCAATATAGAAGCCGCTTTCGTGCGCGATGGTGATACCACCCTGCACGGCAAGGTTCTTGTCGCTCTGCGAAACGCCGCGGAACCGATAGTCGCTGACAATGCCGACACTGCCCGAGACAGTGATTGGCTTGACTTCTGCATCCTGCGCCAACGCGGGAGCAGCAGAAGCGAGATAGGCCGCGGCGAGGCTGGCAACACCGGCCAGGAGACGCATTTTCATTGTTGGAACACCCTCATATTGTTTGTGGCGTTCCACCCTGCGCTGCACCGCCGGACCATGGTTACGTGACCGGTCCGTTTCGCTGCAGTGCAGTATATTTAGCCCAGACCGGTCACTGGATCAATGCCAAATCTATGAAACAATCACCCTCGGCGTAATACTGAGGCCGCCATACGAAAACGGGCGGCTCGATCATACGAGCCGCCCGTTGAGCGAGGGTATTCAGAGGCCGAATTAGACCGGAAGCGGTCGCAACAAGCTGGCAGGCCCGGTAACTCGGACGTTGTTGCCCCGCGTGCGGTGGCGATTGATCCATTCCGTCAGCGTTTCGGCGGTGGTGTGATCCATCGCCTTCACCTTGTCCAGATCAAGGTGGATGGCCCGGTCGGCGGGCTGGCGCTCCAGCACGGCGTTGAGCCGGGTAAGGCCCAGGAACGTCGCCGCACCTGATAGTTCCACGCGGTGCGCGCCCTCGTCACCATGCTCACTGACGCGCAGGCGGATATCACGCAGGTGCGGCAGAACCTCGATGAGCGACAGTCCCAGACCGACCAACACGCCGGTCAGCAGGTCCGTCGTCACCACCAGCACGAAGGTCACCGCCCAGATCGCCGCCGGCAGATAGCCGTGGGCCTTGAACAGATGCTCCACATGCTTGAGGCTGACGAGCCGCCATCCGGTCACCACAAGGATACCGCCCAGCGCCGCCATTGGCACCTCACGCAGCACCCACGGAAGCAAGGCCACGAAGCCAAGGATCCACACACCGTGCAGGACCGTGGAAAGCCGCGTCTTGGCACCGGCCTGCACGTTAGCCGAACTGCGGACGATAACGCCGGTCATCGGCAATGCGCCGAACACGCCGCATAGGAAGTTGCCCAGGCCCTGCGCCCGCAGTTCCTTGTCGTAATTGGTGCGCACGCCGTCGTGCATCCGATCCACCGCAGCTGCGGACAGCAGCGTTTCGGCGCTGGCGATGAAGGCGATCGCCAAGGCCGCCACGATCAAGGCGGGATTGGCAAGCGGGGCGAACCAGGCGGTTGTCGTGGGCAAGGCGAAGGCGGCGCTCAGCGATGCCGGCACCTCGATGCGGGCGACACCCAGCCCCAGCGACCAAGCCGCCAGCGTGGCGGCGAGTACGCCCAGAAGCGCTCCAGGCACCAGCGACATCGACTTCGGGCGCAGCTTCTCCCAACCCAGCATCACTGCGATGGTCAGAAGGCCGAGCGCCAGCGCCAGTTCGGTGGCGGCTGCATCTGTAAAGTCGAGACCGAGAACGCGCGTGGGCATCATCGCCATGTTCTGCAAGCCGCTCGACATCGGCTTTTCATCGAAAAGAATGTGGAATTGGCCGATGACGATCAGCGCGCCAATGCCGGCCAGCATACCATGGACGACCGCCGGGCTGATCGCCCGGAACAAGCCGCCCAGCTTTGCCCAGCCCGCGATCAACTGCACCACGCCCGCCAGCAGCAGAACGGGCCCAAGCGCCTCAAGCCCATGCTCACGGACAAATTCGAAAACGATGACGGCAAGGCCTGCCGCCGGACCGCTGACCTGCAACGGAGAGCCTGCCAGGAGACCGACGACGATGCCGCCGATGATCCCGGTGACAAGTCCCTTTTCGGGGGGCACGCCGGATGCGATGGCGATCCCCATGCACAATGGCATGGCGACCAGGAACACCACGATCGACGCGGTGAAATCGCGGGAGAAGTGTGAGAAGGGGCCGCTACGCCCCTCCGTCACCTGGCTCGCCGAAGAGGTCGCGGCGGTCATTCAGCCGCTTCTTGAAGGACGCGGGTGCCGCGCTGGCGCGCAGGGATCGCGACCGGCAGCTCGCGGTCTTCACGCAACGGCACGAACTCTCCGGTTTCACCATCAAGCGCCAAAATCTGGCCTTCATGAATGTCGGCGAACCAGCCATGGAGCGACAGTTCGCCACGGGCCATGGCCGCCGCCACCGATGGATGCGTGCGCAGGTTGTTCAGCTGCGCCAGCACGTTCTCCAGGCTCACGGCGCGAACGCGCTCAGTGCCGTCGAGTTCAGGGTTGCAGGTGCTGACGACATTTTCCGCAGCGCTGCCGTGGCGCAGCCAAGCGGCAACGTTGGGCATCGCTTCCAGGCCGACCGGGTTGCTCAGCGCCTTCATCGCGCCACAGTCCGAGTGACCGCAGACGATGATGTCGCGGATACCCAGCGCCACCACGGCATACTCGACGGTCGAGGTAACGCCGCCGTTCTGCGTGGCGTAAGGAGGCACCATGTTGCCGGCGTTACGGCACACAAACAAGTCGCCAGGCTGGGCCTGCATGATCTGCTCAGGCACGACGCGGGAGTCCGCGCAGGAAATCATCAGGGCCTTGGGCTCCTGCCCATGGGTCGTCAGCTTGAGGAACAGCTCGCTGCTGGCGGGGAAGGTCGTCTTTTCGAAATTAAAGACACGTCCGATCAACTCGTTCACGTTTCTGACCCTTCTCTTATGGATATTCGCGACCCGAGGGCGGGCCGCGGTTAGGGTACAGAGCTACGCAGGGAGATTTTCCCGGCGCCGTCGCGCATGTAACGAAGTTTTGCTGCGCCGCGGCGTAACCGCCGGACGGAGTACTGGGCGCGGTCAGTCGCGCGGAAAAGGCAGACGGATCGTCGCTCGCAAGCCGCCCTCCGCCCGATTGCTCAGCCGCAGCGTTCCTTGCTCGGCGCGCACGGCCTTGCGCACGATCGCCAAACCAAGCCCCATCCCGGCCGTGTCGCGACTGCGCGCGGTATCCAGGCGGACAAAGGGTTGCAACGCATCGATAATCCGATCCTCGGGAATTCCCGGCCCGTCATCGTCAATCCTGATCTCCGCCCGATCCTTTACGGCCGAGACATGAACGCGGACATTGCCGCCGTAGTGAATCGCGTTTTCGATCAGGTTCGACAGCGCCCGCCGGATCGCCACCGGCCTTGCCTTGATCTCCAGACTGGACGCGCCGGAGTACGTTGCGTCCGCGCCGTGATCGGCGGCCGTGTCCACCAGCGTCTCAGCCATTACGGCCAGGTCGATACGCTCCTGCTGGATCGATCGCCCATCGCTGTCGACATAGGCCTGGATCGATTCCAGCAGCATGCGCATTTCATCGATGTCGTGGTTCAGGCCGTCGCGAACCTCGGGGTCGATGGCGTCGTCGTCCAGCCTCAGCCGCATTCGCGCCAGTGGCGTCTTCAAATCGTGCCCGATCGCCAGCATCGTCTGCGTGCGATCCGTCAGCGATTTGTGAATCCGATCCTGCATTTGGTTGAGGGCGCGGATCAGGCTGCGCAATTCATCGGGGCCGCGTTCCGGCAAGGCTACCGGTGGCCCGGCGCCCAATTGGCGCGTGGCAGAGATCAATTGCCGCAGCGGCCGCAAAGTCGCACGTAACAGCACCCAGCCCAGCGCGATCAGGAGGATGGTGGGCAGCACCAAGCTGATGACGCGACCGACGGTGAGTTTCCACGCGGAGTTGGCATGCGTGTGGAACCGCAGCAAACTGCCGTCCGCAAGCCGCATGGAACCGCCGATATTGCCGCGGCCGGGCAGTCCCTCCAAGTGCAGCTGGAGGTCGGCGAGCGCTAGACTTGGCTCGATATCCAACACTTGTGACCGCAAGCGGGTCAGCCCTATCCCGGCCTGCGTCGGACTGATGGGCAACATAATCTCCACGCGAAAACCACGTGTGCTGAACGCTTTGGCAAAGGCGTCACGATCGTCCGGTGCGGTGCGCTCCAAGGCACGACTGGCCAGAAAGAGATTCTCGGCGATACGCTCGGCATCGTCGCGGCGCAGCTCAAAGGAATTGACCCGCTCGAACAGGAACGAGCTCGCTCCAAAATCGACGATCAGGACGACGATGAGCACCGCCAGCAGGCGTTCCGGCAGCCCAAGCCGCCGGATCAAGGCCCGCCCCCTGGCCAGCATCAACCGCGCTTCACATCCGCCTTGAACATGTAGCCGACGCCGCGAACCGTCACGATCGGGGCATCGCACCCGCCCGCCTGCAGCTTGCGGCGCAGACGGCTGACCAGAACGTCGATGCTACGATCAGAACTATCCCCGATGCGCGAGCGGGAAAGCTCCATCAGCCGCTCTCGACCCAGTACTCGCTGCGGATATCCCAGGAACGTCATCAGCAGGTCGAACTCCGCGCCTGTCAGGTCCACGATCGCGCCGGTGGCGGTGCGCAACTCGCGCCGGGCCAGTGAGACCTGCCAGCCATCGAAGGTGATCGTATCTGGCCCGCGCCCCTCGGCGATGCCGTCGATGGCGCTGTCGCCGGTTGTACTGCCCCGGCGCAGTACCGCGCTGACCCGGGCCGCTAGTTCCCGCGTGCTGAACGGCTTGACCAGATAATCGTCCGCACCCAGCTCAAGCCCCAGAACGCGGTCTTCCTCGCTGCTGCGGGCGCTGAGGAAGATGATCGGGATGTCGCTTTCGCGGCGCAGGCGGCGGAACAGATCCAGGCCACTGGTGCCGGGCAACATGATGTCCATTACGATCAGATCGACGGAGCTTTCGCGCAGGGTGATCCACATTTCGGCGCCGGTGGCGGCTGTCAGTACATGGAAGCCACTCTGGCGCAAGGCGCGCGCGGTCAGGGTGCGCAGAGCGCCATCGTCTTCGACAAGCAGAATGGTTTGCGGCGATGTCATCGTTTTCTTTCGTCCTCAACCTCTAGCGAATGCGAACGCGATAGTCACGGAAGTGCTGCCCGAAAGCCGCCGGATCGTTGAAGACACGACCAGGTTCATGGGGATCAGCGACGCGATAGCCCCGTCATGGTTCGAAGGAGCGACATAACACTCGTCACGAACCATGTCTCTCAGCCAACAAGGATGTGACGAAACATGTCTGGCAGTTGCGTTTGTTCAGCGACAGGCGGACCATCCCGCCGCTCGCTGGGCTTGGTCGAGGTGCAAGTGATCGGCGTGGGCCGCGTTGTAGTCCGGCGAGAGGACGGTGGCGAATTCAAGGCATGCGGCATCGCGCACGCCTTTCAAAAATCGCGCCTCGTCTCCATCCACACGCCGATCCTTGAGAACGGAAACCCGCCGCCCGTCGGCCAGTTTGAATGCGGCGATGTCGATAGCGTTACCCGTCGCATGTTCGCTCCATGAGCCGGTCCCGCCACCGCCTATACGACGACAGTTGTTCGTGCCGTAGTGTTCCAGGGCTACCACGCGAGAGCCTAGTATCGCTTTGGCTTGGGGCTGAACGCCATGCACCAGCCAGCGCGCAAGAGCGGCTCCGATTGCGCATGTCGCCTCGCTGCGGGCGGGCGACAGGACGAGGCCAAGCTGGCGGTCCGGCGTAAGCACCTGCCGGTCTTCGCGGCGGCACGTCCCTTCCCCGGTCGGTGGCAGGACTTCGAAAGCAATCTCGCTGCGTTCAAGAAACGCCCGGCAGGACGCAGGCTCGGCGCGCAACTGCGCGATTTTCGCGCGCATTGCCCAACCTCCGGGTGCATCCGATAGCGCCAGCGGCGCCCAGGGATCGTAGGCCGGGTGCTGATGCAGCCACAACCGGGCCCCCACCGCGATACACAGCACGACCAGCGCGGAAAAAAGCCAGGCATCGAGAGAGGAGCGCATCCGGGGGAAAAGCGCCGCCAAGATTTTGGCTCCTGATTGGCCGTATCCTGCTCGCTAGGCCTGGATGCCAAACGCCAAGGATTGGCGACCGTCTCAGTCGGCCAAGCCGCTGAACGCCGCCTTGATACGCTCGAAAAAGCCCTTAGACCCTGGGCACTCCTCGCCGGTTTCGGTTTCCTGCAACTCCCGCAGCAATTCCTTCTGGCGGGCGGAGAGCTTGGTAGGTGTCTCCACCGAGATTTCGATCACCATGTCACCCCGGCCACGGCCCTGCAAAACGGGCATGCCCGCACCGCGCTTGCGCAGCTGTTTGCCGGACTGGATACCGGCGGGGATAATCACCGACAGTCGTTCGCCGTCGACACCGGGAATCTCGATCTCGCCGCCCAGGGCCGCGGTGGTGAACGTAATCGGCACGCGCGTGATCAGCGTCGTGCTCTCCCGTTCGAACACGGCGTGACGCCTGACGTGCAGGAAGATATAGAGATCACCGGGAGGCGCACCGAACGGCCCCGCCTCACCCTTGCCGGACAAGCGGATGCGGGTGCCGGAATCGACGCCCGGCGGGATATCCACCTCCAGGGTCTGCGTCTTGTCCACGCGGCCTTCACCGCCGCAAGCACGGCATGGTTTTTCGATGACCTCGCCGCGCCCGTGACAAGTCGGGCACGTGCGTTCGACGACGAAGAAACCTTGCTGCGCGCGAACCTTGCCGTGGCCGCCGCACATGTTGCACCGGCGCGCACCGGTTCCGGGCTCCGCACCGGAGCCGTGGCACGGCTCGCATGCCGCGGAAACTTCGATCTCGATCTCGGTCTTCTTGCCATGGAACGCGTCTTCCAGGCCGATTTCCATGTCGTAGCGCAAGTCGGCACCACGGCGCGCCTGCTGACGACCGCCGCCACCACCGAACGCCTGGCCAAAGATGGATTCGAAGATATCACCGATGTCGCCAAAGTCCCCGCCGCCGGGGCCTGCGCCGCCTCCGTTCTGGAACGCGGCATGGCCATAGCGGTCGTAAGCGGCTCGCTTTTGAGGATCCTTCAGGCAATCGTAGGCGACGCTAATCATCTTGAAGCGGGTTTCCGCTTCCTTGTCGCCCGGGTTCTTGTCCGGATGCCACTTCATGGCAAGTTTGCGATAGGACGACTTGATCGTCTTGTCGTCGGCCGTCCGCTCGCATTCGAGCAATTCGTAAAAGTCGATTTCTGTCGCTGACACGTTCTTTTCCCCCGTGACAAACTAACCCCCACCGGCGCGGATTGCACCGGCGGGGGTCAGCTTTTTCATCAGGTTATCAGCCCTTGTTCTCGTCGACTTCCGAGAACTCGGCATCGACCACGTCTTCATTGCCCTTGCCCTGTGCGCCGGCATCGGCGTCAGGAGAGGATGCAGCGGCCTGCTCCTTCTCGTAGATCGCTTGGCCCAGCTTCATGGCCACTTCGGTCAAGGCCTGAGACTTCGCGGTGATCTCAGCGGTTTCGCCGCTTTCGATCGCGGTCTTGGTCGCAGCGATCGCCGCCTCGATATCGGACTTGAGCGAAGCGTCGATCTTGTCGCCATGCTCGGCAAGCTGCTGCTCGGTCGCGTGGACGAGGCTGTCGGCGTTGTTCTTCGCCTCGGCACCCTCGCGGCGCTTCTTGTCCTCTTCGGCGAACTTCTCCGCATCGCGGACCATCTGGTCGATGTCGCTATCCGAAAGGCCACCGGATGCCTGGATGCGAATCTGCTGCTCCTTGCCAGTGCCCTTGTCCTTGGCAGAGACATTGACGATGCCGTTGGCGTCGATATCGAACGTGACCTCGATCTGCGGAACACCGCGACGCGCCGCCGGGATACCGACGAGGTCGAACTGACCCAGCATCTTGTTGTCCTGCGCCATCTCGCGCTCGCCCTGGAACACGCGGATCGTCACCGCCTGCTGATTATCCTCGGCGGTCGAGTAGACCTGGCTCTTCTTGGTCGGGATCGTGGTGTTGCGGTCGATCATCTTGGTCATGATGCCGCCCAGCGTCTCGATACCCAGCGACAGCGGGGTCACGTCGAGCAGCAGCACGTCCTTGACGTCGCCCTGAAGCACGCCGGCCTGGATCGCCGCGCCCATTGCAACCACTTCATCAGGGTTCACACCGGTGTGCGGGTCCTTGCCGAAGAAGTCCTTCACCACTTCGCGAACCTTGGGCATGCGGGTCATGCCGCCAACCAGCACGACGTCATCGATGTCCTTGGCCGAAAGACCGGCATCGGCGATCGCCTTGCGGCAGGGCTCCAGCGTGCGCTGGATCAAGTCGGCGACCATCTTTTCCAGATCGGCGCGCGTCACCGTCTCGACGAGGTGCAGCGGCGTCGTGGCGCCACCTTCCATGCGGGCGGTGATGAAGGGCAGGTTGATCTCGGTCGTCGCGGTGGACGACAGTTCGATCTTGGCCTTCTCGGCCGCTTCCTTCAGACGCTGCAGAGCCAGCTTGTCGGTGCGGAGATCCATGTTCTCCTTGGCCTTGAACTTGTCGGCCAGCCACTCGACCAGCTTGGAGTCAAAGTCCTCACCACCGAGGAAGGTGTCGCCGTTGGTGCTCTTCACCTCGAACACGCCGTCGCCGATCTCGAGGATCGAGACGTCGAAGGTGCCGCCGCCAAGGTCGTAGACCGCGATGGTCTTGCCATCCTGCTTGTCGAGGCCATAGGCCAGCGCGGCCGCAGTCGGCTCGTTGATGATGCGCAGAACTTCCAGGCCCGCGATCTGGCCGGCGTCCTTCGTCGCCTGGCGCTGCGCGTCGTTGAAGTATGCGGGCACGGTGATGACCGCCTGCGTGACCGTCTCACCCAGATAGCTCTCGGCCGTTTCCTTCATCTTCTGCAGGATGAAAGCGCTGATCTGCGATGGGCTGTAGTCTTCGCCGCCGGCGTTGACCCACGCGTCGCCGTTTTTGCCGCGCGTGATGGTATACGGAACCAGCTCGGTGTCCTTCTTGGTCACCGGATCGTCAAAGCGGCGGCCGATCAGGCGCTTCACCGCGAAAATCGTGTTGTCGCCATTGGTGACCGCCTGGCGCTTCGCCGGCTGGCCGATCAGGCGCTCGCCGTCCTTGGTGAAGGCGACGATCGAAGGCGTGGTGCGCGCGCCTTCCGAATTCTCAATCACCTTGGGCTTCCCGCCGTCCATGACGGCGATGCAGCTGTTGGTCGTGCCAAGGTCGATACCGATTACTTTAGCCATTATCCCCATTCCTCACGTCAATTGATGACACCGCGCGGATCGCCTCCCCCTGCGGAGCAAGGCGGCTTGGCGGCTCGGTGACGTCCCTCTCGGGCATGTCGTCGGCGGGCGATATAGGGCGGGTTTTGCTTGGCACAAGAGTGGTGTGCAGGCATGAGGCCCGCTACGGGATCGGACCTGTTTCGGGACGAGCGGCAAAAGGATTTGATCATGCTGAAGGCGCGCGCGGTGATAGTGGCAGGGTTGATTGCAACTGTCGCGGGGCTCAGCGCCTGCAAGCAGTCCGCCGCGCCCACCACGCAGGAAACCGGCACCGCCGAAACGACTGCAGCCGATGTCGGTCCGGACGCGAAGCCAGGCGTCTCCGCTGGCTCCGCGCGACTGGTGCTGCCCATCGTCGCTGGTCGTCCGGGCGTTGCCTATTTTCGGGTCAGCAACAATTCGGCCTCGGCCATCACTCTGGCTGCGGTGCATATCGAAGGGGTGGGCAAGGCGGAGATGCACCGCACCAGCGGCGGCAAGATGACTCCGGTGACCGGCGTCCCGATCGCCAGCGGCGCCAACATCACGTTGGCGCCCGGGGGCCTGCATGTGATGGCATTCGACATCGACGCGGCGCTTAAGGCCGGTGGCCAGACCGAGATGACCCTCACTTTTGCCGACGGCGACAAGATTTCGATCCCCGCCAAGATCGAAGCCGGCGGCCAGAGCCATGACATGGCCGGGATGAACCACTGACACCGACTGTCGATACGGCGTCAACGGCCTGCGCTTCCGGTGAAGAGCGGCCGCTGACGCGGGGTGAGCGGCACCTGATCCGCTCGATGTTCGGCGGTGCGATCGATTGCAATCCTGTTCGGATCAAGCGGCGTCGCTGGTTTCCATTTCAGCCGTGCAACACCGTGATGGCCCCAACCGGGCACATGCATTTCCACCCGCGATCAACCCTCTACCGTGACGACTTCGGCGCGGAGGGGCCGCAGCTGCAGGCGTTGTTCCTGCATGAAATGACCCACGTCTGGCAAACCCAGCGGCGCGGGCGATGGTACCTGCCGCTGATGCGGCACCCGCTTTGCCGTTACGACTATACTTTGCGCCCAGGCTGGACCCTGGATCGATACGGTATCGAGCAACAGGCCGAGATCGTGCGGCACATTTTCCTGCTAAGGAGCGGAGTGCATGTTCCCGGCGCGTCCCCGCTGGCAAGCTATGCAGGTATCCTGCCATTCAGCGCCTCACGCTGAGGCTAACGGCCATTTCGATCGAGTGGATCGTTTAATCTTTCAAAGAAAAAGGGCGCGAGACCTTTGTCTTGCGCCCTTGATATTTCGTCCTGTGAAAAGACTTCAGCAATCGCGGTCGTAATAACGACGACCATCGCGATCGTAGCGATAGCAACCGCCGTAGCGATCCTTCTTCACCTGCGAACCGCCGACTGCACCGGCAGCCGCGCCGATTGCCGCGCCGGCACCGACATCGCCGGCCAAAGCGCCGACGCCCGCGCCGACAGCGCCGCCAACCAGCGCGCCTTCACCGGCATAGTTCGAAGCGCAACCACCAAGCGCCAACGCGCCGGCTGCGACAACGGGAAGAATCAGAAAACGCATGGCAAATCTCCGAGACCCAACAAATATTCTGCTGGATCAACGGAGATGCCCCCCTCTTGTTCCGCCCTAGAATCGGCGTAGCCAAACTTTGACACATCAAGGGAGCGGAGGAAGGGTGAGGTTCAGTCGGGCTTCTTCGCCACCGCGACCATGGCGGGGCGCAGCAGGCGATCCTTGATCATGTATCCAGCCTGCAATTCTTGAAGCACGGTGCCCGGCTCCGCGTCGCCGGATGGCAGCTCGATCATCGCCTGATGCTGGTTGGGGTCGAGCGGGAGGCCGACGGCCGCGACGCGGCTGATCCCGTGCGAGGCGAAGACCTTTTCGATTTCACGGCCCGTCGCCTCGATCCCGGCGACGAGGTTCTTCATCTTTTCGTCCTCACGCAGTTCTGCCGGAATGGCGGAAAGCGCGCGACTGAGGTTATCCGACACGGAAAGGATATCGCGCGCAAAACCGGTGGCCGCATAGGCGCGCGTATCGGCGACGTCCTTTTCCAGACGGCGGCGGACGTTCTGCGTCTCGGCGCGGGCATAAAGGACGTCCTGCTTGGCGGTGTCCAGTTCCTCGCGCAGGCGTGCCAGTTCTTCGGCACGGCGGTCGGCGGTCTCGGCGTTCTTGTCCAGCAGATCCTCCGGAACGCACCTCAGCTCCTCCTAAGCAGCCGTGTCGGCGGACTGCGTGTTCTGATCGGTCATGTCTTGCAGATTCCAGTCTTCAGATGAATTTGCTCAGGGTCTGGCCCAGGCTCCGAGCGGTGAAGTCCACCATGGGGACGACGCGCGCATAGTTCAACCGCGTCGGTCCGATAACCCCCACCACGCCGACCACCCTGCCCTCGCGGTCGCGATAGGGCGCGGCGATCACGGATGAACCACTAAGCGCGAAGAGGCGATTTTCGGAACCGATAAAGATCCGGGCCGAACGCGCATCACGCGCCATCGCCAGCAGTTCGGACACCGATTGCTTGTTTTCCAGATCGTCCAGCAAAGACCGTACCCGCTCCAGATCGGACAGCGCCCCCTCATCAAGCAGGTTCGCTTGACCGCGCACGATCAGGATCGGGCGGCGCGCGGCGTCTTCGCTCCAGATGGCGATGCCGCGCTCGATCAGATCCCGGCTGGCCGCGTTAAGGGCGTTCTGACCCGAAGCGATATCGGCCTGCATCGCCCGCGCGGCTTCCGGCAACGTCCGTCCATTGAGGTGCGCGGTGATGTAGTTGGAAGCTTCCTCCAGCGCGCCGGGAGGGACGGCGGCGGACAATTCGATGATGCGATTTTCGATCGCGCCGTCCTCGCCCACCATCACCGCCAGCACCCGCCGATCGCCGATCGACATCAGCGACAACTGACGCAACCGCGGTTCGCGCTGGGGCACCATGACCACACCGGCACAGGCGGAGAGGTCGGAAAGGATGGTACTGGTCGCCTCCAGCGCGGCTTCGATCGGGCCGGGCTCGGACAAGCGGCTCTGTATCGCGGCCCGCTCCTCACGCGTTGGCTCGGCGACTTGCATCATACCGTCCACGAATAGGCGCAGGCCCGATTCGGTGGGCATCCGGCCCGCGCTGGTATGCGGCGCTGCCAATAGCCCCAGCCGTTCGAGATCGGCCAGGACAGATCGGATCGAGGCGGGTGACAAATTCAGCCCGCTGCCACCCGCCAACGTACGCGATCCCACCGGCACTCCGGTGGTGAGATAGCCTTCCACCACTAGGCGGAAGATATCCCTGGCG
Organism: uncultured Novosphingobium sp.; assembly: GCF_964277725.1. Classification (NCBI taxonomy): domain Bacteria; kingdom Pseudomonadati; phylum Pseudomonadota; class Alphaproteobacteria; order Sphingomonadales; family Sphingomonadaceae; genus Novosphingobium; species uncultured Novosphingobium sp. Next base: position 23,435 of record NZ_CAXYKL010000022.1, read on the forward strand.
CGGCTGGTCAATTCGATGATCGGTGGCGTCGTCACTCCCCCTATCTAGCTATCAGGCTTGCGGCCTCAAGCCCGTTCCGCCAAGGCGCGCCAACGAACCACCGATTTGAGGACTTTACATGCGACCTTCCGGCCGCGCGCCTGACGAAATGCGCGCTATCGATATCCAGACCGGCTTCACCAAGCATGCGGAAGGTTCGGCGCTGATCTCATTCGGCGATACGCGCGTGCTGGTGACCGCCTCGATCGAGGAGAAGGTCCCGCCGTTCTTGCGCGGCAAGGGCGAAGGCTGGGTGACGGCCGAATATTCGATGCTGCCCCGCGCCACGCACACCCGCGGCAGTCGTGAAGCGGCGAAGGGCAAGCAATCGGGCCGGACGCAGGAAATCCAGCGCCTGATCGGCCGCTCGCTGCGCGCCGTGGTCGATATGAAGAAGCTGGGCGAGCGCCAGATCGTGCTGGACTGCGATGTGATCCAGGCCGACGGCGGCACGCGCACCGCTTCGATCTCCGGCGCCTGGGTCGCGCTGCGACTGGCGGTGGACAAGCTGCTGGCCGAGGGCAAGATCAAGGAAGACCCGATCACCGCGCAAGTCGCGGCGGTCTCCTGTGGCATCCATGAAGGCACGCCGGTGCTGGACCTTGACTATATTGAGGACAGCAACGCCCATGCCGACGCCAATTTCGTGCTGATCGAAGGCGGCCTGATCGCCGAGGCGCAGGCCACTGCCGAGGGCGCGGCCTATGACGAGGAAGCCTTGCTGCGTCTGCTGCGCCTCGCGCGCATGGGCTGCGACAGGATCTTCGCGGCACAGGCCAAGGCCGTCGGCCGCTAAGCTTTCGGGCAGGATCGGAGAGAGCGCATGACACGCAAGCTGGCAGGCGAACGCCTGGTCATCGCCACGCATAACGCGGGCAAGCTGAAGGAGATCAGCGCTCTCCTCGCCCCCTACGGGATCGACTGTGTTTCGGCCGGTGAGCTTGGCTTGCCGGAGCCTGAGGAAACCGGCACCACTTTTGTCGAGAACGCCCTGCTCAAGGCGCACGCCGCCGCGAAAGCTGCGAACATGCCCGCGTTAGCTGACGATAGCGGATTGTCGGTGACTGCCCTTGCTGGTCGACCCGGTGTCTACACGGCGGACTGGGCCGAGCGTCAGTGGTTCGAGGGAGAGCCGGGGCGCGATTGGTTCATGGCGATGGGCAAGGTGGAAGGCCTGCTGACTCGTTTGGGACCGGACGCGGACCGGTCATGCTGGTTTTCCTGCGTCCTTGCGATCGCCTGGCCCGACGGCGAAAGCGCGGTCTATGAGGGCCGCGTAGACGGACAGTTTACCTGGCCACCCAGAGGAACGATGGGCTTCGGCTATGACCCGGCCTTCGTGCCGGCGGGCCTCGATGAAACTTTCGCCGAGTTGCCGCCGGAGGCAAAGCATCGCATCAGCCATCGGGCCAACGCCTTCGCCAAATTGGTGGCGGCGCAATTCCAGCGGTAACATTCCGCCGCGAACCTGCTAGATAAGCGCGATGGCCCAGGCCCTCTACATTCACTGGCCGTTCTGCCTCGCCAAATGTCCATATTGTGACTTCAACAGCCATGTCCGCGACCGCGTGGACCATGGCTTGTGGGAGCGTGCCCTGCTTGCCGATATGCGCCGCGAGGCCGAAGTGGCGGGCGGACAGCCCTTGCGCTCGATCTTCTTTGGTGGCGGCACGCCCTCGCTGATGCCCCCGGCGCTGGTCGAGAGGCTGCTACGCGAGGCCCAGCATCTCTGGGGCTTCGATCCTGACATCGAGATCACGCTGGAAGGCAATCCCTCCTCGGTAGAGGCAGCGAACTATGCCGCCCTCGCCAGCGCCGGGATCAACCGGGCATCGCTGGGCATCCAGGCGCTGGACAACGTGACTCTGCGCTTCCTGGGCCGGCTGCACGATGCGGATGAGGCGCTGACGGCGCTGGATGTGGCACAGCAGCATTTCGACCGCGTCTCGTTCGATCTCATTTATGCGCGGCCGGGGCAGACGGTGGCTCAGTGGGAAGCGGAACTGCGCCGCGCGATCGGCTTTGGCACGAGCCATCTCTCGCTTTACCAGCTGACGATAGAGCCGGGCACCCGGTTCGAGACGATGGTACGCAAGGGCGATTTCGAGCCGCTGGATGATGATGCCTGCGCCGATCTGTTCGACCTGACGCGGGCCGTCACGGCGGCGGCGGGACTGCCGGCGTACGAAATCAGCAATCACGCCCGCCCAGGCGACGAAGGCCGTCATAACCTGACTTACTGGCGCTATGAGGACTATTGCGGCATCGGCCCGGGCGCGCACGGTCGGCGGGGCGGCGTGGCGACCACGCGCCATCGCAAGCCGGAGAATTGGCTGGACGCGATCGCCCGCCAGGAAGACGGCATCGCCGAAGCAAGGCCGCTGGCAAGGAACGAGCGCGCGGCGGAGGCCATGCTGATGGGCCTGCGTCTGCGCGAAGGCGTCGATCTGGGCGTTCTTTCGGCCCGACTGGGTGTGCCCAGGACTGAAATGTATGACCCTGAGAAGCTGGCGTTTTACCAGCGCCAAGGCCTTGCTTGGCAAACAGCGGAAAGGATCGGCGTGACCGAGGCGGGGATGCCGCTGCTCGACGCCCTGCTGGCGGTACTGGTGCCGGCCGCCCTGGTCGAGGCGTGACGCGCGCCGATATTCTGGAAGCCTGGAGCGGCCATCTCAGCCATGGCCGCAGACGCTCGCCCCATACGGTGCGCGCCTACACCGCCGCCGCGGCTCGGCTGATCAGCCACGAAGCCACGAATTGGGAGACGATCGCCCGCATAACGGCGACTGATTTGCGCAACCACATCGCCGCGCGCCGGGCGCAGGGCCTTGGCAATGCTTCCGTCGCGCGTGAGCTTTCGGCCCTTCGCGCTTTCCTGAACTTCGCGCGGGAGAAGGCGCAGTTGGGACCGTCTGCCCCTCCGCGCCTGAAGGGGCCCCGGATCAAGAAGGGCCTGCCCCGCCCCGTCACCCCCGATGAGGCCGTCCACCTGGCGGCCACTGTCGAGGAAGACGCCAATACGGAATGGATCGGCGCGCGCGATCGGGCTGTCCTAATCCTGCTGTATGGCGCAGGCCTGCGCATCGCCGAGGCGCTGTCTATCACCGGAAAGGCGCTTCCGCTGGGAGAGACCTTGCTGGTGACAGGCAAGGGCGGAAAGCAACGCTTGGTGCCGTTGCTCCCGGCGGTGCGCGCCGCGATCACCGATTACCTGGCGAAATCGCCGTGGCCGGTCGAGCGCGAGGACCCGCTGTTTCGAGGCGAGAAAGGCGGCCCCCTGGCGCAAGGCATGGTGCAAAAGACGATGGCCCGTGCGCGGCAATCCCTGGGCCTGCCGCCCACGGCAACGCCCCACGCCTTGCGCCACAGCTTCGCCACGCACCTGCTGGGTGCAGGCGCCGACTTGCGATCCCTGCAGGAACTGCTCGGCCATGCCAGCCTGGGATCGACGCAGATCTACACCAAGGTCGACGCAGCGACTTTGCTGGACGTCTACCGCAACGCCCACCCGCGCGAAGCCGGCTGATCCTCTATCGCTTGGCGCGCGGCTTCCATGTGATAACGCGATAGACGTAGTAGACAACCGTCAGGCCGGCGACGGCGATCGTAGCCCAGCCCAGCCACTGCTCAGCCTCGCCAAAGGCCCTCCCGGCCCATCGCCCCAGCGCGATCAGGAAAGCATTCCAGATCGCCGCGCCGGCTGCGGTGTAGGCCAGGAACTGCCAGTGCTTCATATGCGCTAGCCCCGCCGGGATCGACACCACGGAACGAAACATCGGCATGAACCGCAGCGCAAAGACCACCGCCCCGCCATGCTTGCGAAAGAACCGCGTGCCGGTTTCCACGTCCTCCCACTCCATGGTCAGCCAGCGGCCCCAGCGATCCACGAAGGGCTGAAGCCGCTCGTACCCCAGCCGATCGGCCACGAGGAACAGGACGTAGTTGCCCAGGGTTGAACCGATCGTCCCGGCAATCAGCAGCGGCACGAACTGCATCGAGCCGTTGGCGACCGCAAAGCCGCCCACACCCATGATCAATTCTGACGGGATCGGCGGAAAGATGTTCTCCACCGCCATCAACAGCGCGATGCCCAGGTAGCCGCCGCCTTGGATGAACTGGATGACCCACGAATTCATGAGCGGCCCTCACCGCCTACATGGCGGCGTGGCGGCGCTCTATGGCCTCCCAGATCCGCGCGCCCGTATCGGTGCCGTTGAACCGGTCGATCGCCACGATGCCGGTTGGGGAAGTCACGTTGATTTCTGTAAGCCATTGTCCGCCGATCACATCGATGCCGACGAAAACCAGCCCGCGGCGCTTCAGTTCCGGCCCCATCGCCGCGCAAATCTCTTCCTCGCGCGCGGTGAGTTGGGTTTGCTCCGCCGATCCACCGACCGCCAGGTTGGAGCGGAACTCTCCCTCGCCCGGCTTGCGATTGATGGCCCCGGCAAACTCGCCATCGACCAGCACGATGCGCTTGTCGCCCTCGCTCACCGAAGGAAGAAACGGCTGCACCATGAATGGCTCGGGCCAGACCTGGTCGAACAACTCGGCCAATGCGCCAAGATTGGAACCGTCAGCCGGCACTCGGAACACAGCCTTGCCGCCGTTGCCGTGCAGCGGCTTCACCACCAGATCGCCCGGATGCACGGCATGAAAGCGCCGAACATCATCCAGCCGGCGCGCGATGAACGTCGGTGGCATGAACCGAGCGTAATCCAGCACCATCACCTTTTCAGGCGCGTTGCGAACCGCCACCGGATCGTTGACCACCAGCGTCGTCCCCTCAAGCCGCTCCAGCAAGTGCGTGCCGGTGATATAGCCCAGGTCGAACGGCGGGTCCTGGCGCATCAGCACTACGTCCACATCGCGGGCCAGATCGATCAGCCGGTGCTCGTCGCGCGCGAAATGGTCGCCTTGGACCTTCTGCACCGTCACTGGAGAGGCCCATGCCGTCAGCCGCCCGCCATCGCCGGTATCGTAAGCCAGCGAGCGGACGTCATAGTGGAACAGCGTATGCCCCCGCGCCTGCGCCGCCAGCATCAACGCGAAGGACGAATCCCCCGCGATATTGACCGATTCAAGCGGGTCCATCTGGACCGCAACGCGTAAAGCCATGGTGTTCCTCGCCTAAGGGCCGATACTGGCGGCCGCATTAGCGCAAAACCATCACCGGGCGAGTAGTTTCATGGGCGTTGGCCGCACGATTGCCTCGCCCCATGTAGCCGATCGTGTCTTGAGGTGGCGCCAGACCCCTTTGTCCCTCAGGCGCCGGGTTGCCAAGCATTGGCGATCCGGCGCGGCCAACATCCCGGCGCCAACAGCAGCACATCAATCCGCATTTCGTCCCCCGGCCGCACGAAGCGAGCGGCGATAGCCTCGGCAGCGGCAGCTACACGTCGAAGCCGGTATGCATCGATTGCCAGATCGCGCTCACGCCGATCGCGCCGCCACTTCACCTCGACGAAGCATAGCACTCGCCCACGCCTGGCGACGATATCCACCTCGCCCCGCGCCGTCTTCACACGTTGGGCGATGATGCGCCACCCGGTCAGCCGCAGGTACCATGCCGCCAGCGTCTCACCCTGGCGACCGCACCGCTCCGCCTCGGACCGGTTCCGCGTCACTTCAACTCCAGCGCGCGGGCATACAACATCTTGCGATCGAGCCCCGTCGCCTTGGCCACCTGAGCGACCGCCTGCGAGGATTTTTGCGTAGCCAGCGCCTCACGCAGGAGTGCATCGACATCGACTTCGCCGGGCGGCTCATCCACGGGCGGGCCGATCATCAACACGATCTCTCCCTTGGGAGGATGGGCCGCGTAGTGGGTGATGAGATCGGCCGACGAGCCCGTGCGGCATTCCTCGAACCGCTTGGTCAATTCCCGCGCCACAGCGATTTCGCGGCCCGGCAGGACGTTCTCGATCGCTGCCAGGGAATCCAGCAAACGCGGTGCGGTGTCATAGAACATCAAGGTAGCGGGCACGCTCGACATCTCGCGCAACACATCTTCGCGGGCCTTTTGCTTGTTCGGCAGGAACCCGGCGAACAGAAACCGATCATTCGGCAAGCCCGAAAGCGTCAGCGCCATCGGAACCGCGCTCGCGCCCGGCAGGCTGGTGACGGCGATGCCCTCCTCGCGCGCCGAGCGGACAAGCCGATAACCAGGGTCCGAGATCAGCGGCGTCCCCGCGTCGCTCACCAGCGCGACCGCCTCTTCCCGCATCAACGCCAACAGCCGTTCGCGTGCGGATGCGTCGGCATGATCGTCGTATCGCAGCAGGCGCTTTTTAAGGCCCAGGTGGTTAAGCAGCTTTCCCGTGACGCGCGTATCCTCGCACGCTACCACTGCGACTTCGCGCAACACCTCGATGGCGCGCAGGGTTATGTCGCCAAGGTTGCCAATCGGGGTCGCGACTATGTAGAGGCCCGGGGGAAGCGGTTGATCCATGGGGCTTTCCTTGGCCCAATCCGGAGGGGAACGGCAAGTGATGTTCGAACAGCGCATAGTGCAAGCACGATTGCCGAGGCGCAACTTGCTGGCGGCGGCGGCCATGGCGACGCTGGCGGCTTGCGCCGTGGTGCCCAAGGGCCCGGCCCCCACAACTGCGCCTGCCCCCAGGCCAGCTCCGTCCGGCAGCCAGCTACCCAGCGACAGCCAGCGCCACCGCATCGCCCTGCTCGTCCCGATGAGCGGCGTGAACGGCGCGGTCGGCCAATCGATCGCCAATGCGGCCACCATGGCGGTGATGGACACCAACGCGCAGAACCTGCGCATCACGAATTACGACACCTCCGCCGGAGCGGCATCGGCCGCCTCTCGCGCGATCGCCGACGGCAACCAGCTGATCCTTGGGCCCTTGCTCGCCGACGATATCCCCGCCGTGGCCGGCGTGGCGCGTGCCGCGAAAGTGCCGATCATCTCTTTCTCCAACGATGCCGATGCCGCCGGGCGTGACGTTTACGTGATGGGCAGCCTGCCGGGCGAATCGATCCGCCGCACGGTGCGCTATGCGCGCGGGCGCGGGGTCACCAGCTTCGCCGCATTGGTCCCCAAGGGCGATTATGGTGAGCGTGCGTCGGCGGCACTGATCGCCGAGACCCGCGCGGCCGGAGGATCGCTGACGGCCATGGAAAGCTACGATCGCAGCGCCGCCTCGATCACCGCCGCAGCATCGAAGCTGCGCGGGCGTGGGGCCGTCGATGCGATTCTGGTTGCCGATAGCGGCAGCTTGTCCGCCCGGGCCGCAGGCGTCCTCAAGCCGCGCGGGGCCGCTTCGCCCCGGCTGCTGGGCACGGAATTGTGGAGCGGAGAAAAAGCGCTCTCCACCTCGCCATCGCTGGAAGGCGCATGGTTCGCCGCCGTATCGGACACGCGCTTTCCGCAGTTCGTGAAGAGCTACCGCACCCGCTTTGGCGCGGCGCCCTATCGCATCGCCACGCTGGGCTATGACGCGGTGCTGCTGACATTGCGCGTCGCGCGGGACTGGAAGCCGGGCCGCACGTTCCCGACCACCTCGCTCACCTCGCCCGATGGTTTCCTGGGCTTGGACGGCGCTTTTCGGTTCGACCGTTCGGGCGTGATCAATCGTGCGTTCGAAGTGCGTGAGGTCAGCGGCGGCGCAGTGAAGGTGGTCAGCCCCGCCCCTACCAAGTTCGGCAACTGATATCGTCTGAGGCTATTGCCCCTGCGTAAGCGGAGATGACGGAATCGGCGATAACCCGCGCCCTTAACTTGCCCCGATGGGCGCGGGAGGCCATAACGCGAACATGTCCGACGATCTCTTCGACAAGCTTCCCACCGCAGCCGGCGAAACCTACGACGGCTCCGCCATCGAGGTTCTGGAAGGGCTGGAGCCCGTCCGTCGCCGCCCCGGCATGTATATCGGCGGCACCGATGAGCGGGCGCTGCACCATTTGGCCGCCGAAGTGCTGGACAACGCCATGGACGAGGCGGTGGCCGGCCACGCCAACCGCATCGAGGTGCTGCTGGAGGAAGGCAATCGCCTGACCATCACCGACAACGGGCGCGGCATCCCGGTGGACGAGCATCCCAAGTTTCCGGGCAAGTCCGCTTTGGAGGTGATCCTCTCTACCCTGCACTCCGGCGGCAAGTTCTCTGGCAAGGCCTACGCCACCAGCGGCGGGTTGCACGGCGTCGGCATCTCGGTGGTGAACGCACTGTCCAGCCACACCCGCGTGGAAGTGGCGCGAAACAAGGAATTGTACGCGCAGGAATTTTCGCGCGGTGGCACGCTGGGCAAGCTGCAGAAGATCGGCGCGGCACCCAACCGGCGCGGCACCTCCGTGGCTTTCACGCCTGACACCGAGATTTTCGGCGACCAGCAGTTCAAGCCGGCACGGCTGTTCAAGCTGGTCCGCTCCAAGGCCTACCTCTTTGCCGGCGTGGAGATCCGCTGGAAATGCGCGCCCTCCCTCGCCAGCGAGGATGTGCCGGCCGAGGCAGTGTTCCAGTTTCCCGGTGGCCTTGCCGATCATCTGGCGGAGCAGATCGGCGGGCGCGAGTGCGTCACCACGCAATTTTTCTCCGGCAGCCAGGACTTCCCCAAGGAAGGCGGCGCGGAGCAAGGCCGGGTCGAGTGGGCGATCGCCTGGCCGCTATACTCCGACGGGGCCTACTCGTACTACTGCAACACCATCCCTACACCCGATGGCGGCACCCACGAACAAGGCCTGCGCGGTGCGCTGACCAAGGGGATGCGCGCCTTTGCCGAACTCGTGGGTCAGGGCAAGAAGGTGAAAGACCTGACGCCTGACGACGTGGTGACCGGCAGCGAAGTGATGCTGTCCGTCTTCGTGCGCGACCCGCAATTCCAAAGCCAGACCAAGGATCGGCTGACCTCACCCGATGCGATCCGCCTGGTGGAAAATGCGGTGCGCGATCACTTCGATCATTTCCTCACCGACAATCTCGATCGCGGCAAGGCTCTGCTGGGTTCGATCCTGGAGCGGATGGACGAGCGGCTCCGGCGCAAGGCGGAGCGGGAAGTCAAGCGCAAGACCGCCACCAACGCCCGCAAGCTGCGCTTGCCCGGCAAGCTGACGGACTGTTCGGGCGAAGGCAGTGGTGAGACCGAACTGTTCATCGTCGAAGGGGACAGCGCCGGTGGCTCGGCCAAGCAAGCGCGCGATCGCAAGACCCAGGCGATCCTGCCGATCCGAGGCAAGATCCTCAACGTCGCCAGCGCCAGCGCTGACAAGATCCGCGGCAATCAGGAAATCGCCGACCTGCAACTCGCGCTCGGGTGCGGCATCCGCAAGGACTGCAACCCGGATAACTTGCGCTACGACCGCATCGTCATCATGACCGACGCCGACGTGGACGGCGCGCATATCGCCACGTTGCTGATGACGTTTTTCTTCCAGGAAATGCCGGAGATCGTCCGCAAGGGGCATCTCTACCTGGCACAACCGCCGCTCTACCGGCTGACCAGCGGCGCGACCAGCGCCTATGCCCGCGACGACGCGCATCGCGCCGAACTGGAAAAGACCAAGTTCAAGGGCAAGAAGGTCGAAGTCGGCCGCTTCAAGGGCTTGGGCGAAATGAACCCGGGTCAGCTACGCGAAACGACGATGAGCCCCGAGACCCGCTCGCTCATCCGCATAACCCTGCCGCCCGAGTACGAAGCGCGCGCCGCCGTGAAGGATCTGGTCGACCGCCTGATGGGCCGCAACCCCGAACACCGCTTTCAATTCATCCAGAACCGCGCAGGAGAGATTGATCCGGAGCTTATCGATGCTTGATTGCGGGGCGACAAAATAGCTTCAAGGCACACCGCGTATTAAACGGAGGCCGTCACGCTTCGCATGACGGCCCGGTCTAGTGTTACTTCGTGACCGTCAGGTTGGCCTGCACCACACCCGGTGATGGCACTTCCAGCACCTTGGGCGGCGTGGGGACCGAACGGAACATCAGATCCTCGTCAAGAAACGCCTTCACATTCGCTCCCAGCGGAATGAAAGCACTGGTTCCAGTAGTGAGGAAGCCGGCAATCGGCACCAAGGCAATGGCTGCGACGACTCCGCCTGTTCCCGTAACACCCTTGTCGTCGAACGTACCGGATAGCCGAACATTGCGATCACCCAGGCGCAGAGACACGACGCGCGCATTGATGTAGCCGGACTTGCCCCACATGCCCTTGTTACGCACTTCGGTAATCTCACCGATCGCGGGCGTGCCGGCTGGGATGACGACCACGCCACCGCTTTCAACATTCGAAGCAACTTCCATTTGGAAGCGCTGCCCCACGCGCAGCGCCTTCTTTTTGGTGGTCAACTCCTCACGAGTTTTGAGCGGCACTTCAAGGCCCGCGCGCAGAATGTTGTCCTGAGCATTCGGCAACACGACGGCGGCCTGCGTGGCGGCTGGTTGCACGTTGGTGGTCTGTGCTTGCGCTATTGATGACGCGCACAAAAACAGGCCGCCTGCCGCAGCAAGATATGTCTTCATTGAGATGTCCCCCGAGATCCCCTGATCTCTGGGTACAAGCCTATTTGCGCCGTCGCGATGCTGTCAACAAATATTGCTGAACCGTTTCTACCGAACTCGCTTTAGAAACAATCCGCTCTCGCGCTTTTCTGTGACGAAATTTGGCAAGGACCTCACCAAATCAGCCAGTCGCGAGAAGCCGTAGCTGCGCGCATCGAAGCTGGATCGGTTTGCCGCGCGCTGACCGACTTCGGAAAGGCTGGCAAAGCCCTGTTCGTCGCGCTTGCTGGCGCGCCAGGCTTGGGCGAGGAGCTTGATCAATTCATCGTCGACTTCCGGTTTCGAGCGTGACTTGACGGCGGCCGGCTTCTCGCTCGCCGACGGGGCCTGCGTCATCGCGCTTTCGGACCGCTTCGTCGTGGCAGCCTTGGCGTCCGTCTGCGGACGGATCGCAGGGGGCAGGATAAGTTCGTCCTCCTCATCGTCCGCCATCGCATCCAAGTCGATGAACCGCGTGCAGGCCTCGCGGAACGCCTCGGGCGTCCTCGACGTGCCAAAGCCATAGACCGGCGTGCCGTTCTGGCGGATGCGCATGGCCAGCGGCATGAAGTCGCTATCGCTGGACATGATGCCGAACCCTTCCACGCGCCCACCGTAAAGCAAGTCCATCGCATCGATCGTCATCTTCATGTCGGTGGCGTTCTTCCCTTTGGTGAGGTCGAACTGCTGCTGCGGCTCCAGCGCGTAGCGGTGCATCAGCTTGGACCAGCCCTTCAGTCCCGGCTTGCTCCAGTTTCCGTAGATGCGCCGGACATTCACCGTGCCCAGATCGCCCAGGATCGTCAGCGCAGCGTCGATCGTGGCGGGGGAGGCGTTATCCGCGTCGATCAGCAGGGCGATATTGCGGCTTTCGGCGTGGCGATCGGGCATGCGAGAAGCTCCCTGCACTGTGGCGTCGATAGGAAACGCACGGTGTTACGCCGCCGCCGGTCCGTCAAGCTGCGGGGCAAGGGGATCGGGGCCGCCGCTTGCTTCGCTGCGCCGCACAATTTACTGTTCGGGCAAGAGTAGATACAGGATGATCCGATGCAGCGCTTCGAAGGCACCAGCAATTATGTCGCCACCGATGACCTGAAGGTAGCCGTCAATGCGGCCGTACTGCTGCGTAGGCCTTTGCTGGTGAAGGGAGAGCCAGGCACCGGCAAGACCGTACTGGCAGAGCAGATCGCAGAAGCGCTGGGCGCGCCGCTGATCACCTGGAACGTGAAGTCCACCACCAAGGCGCATCAGGGTCTGTATGAATACGATGCGGTCGCGCGCTTGCGCGATGGCCAGTTGGGTGACGAACGGGTGCATGACATCGGCAACTATATCCGCAAGGGTAAGCTGTGGGAGGCCTTCACCTCGCCCACCCTGCCCGTCCTGCTGATCGATGAAATCGACAAGGCCGACATCGAATTTCCGAACGATCTGCTGGCCGAGCTGGATCGCATGGCCTTCGACGTTTACGAAACGGGCGAACACATCGCGGCGAAGGAACGCCCGATCATCATCATCACTTCAAACAACGAGAAAGACCTGCCCGACGCGTTCCTGCGCCGTTGCTTCTTCCACTACATCAAGTTCCCGGACCGGGAGACGATGCAGTCTATCATCGATGTGCACTATCCGAATATCCAGAAGACCCTCGTCACCAAGGCGATGCAGATCTTCTACGAATTGCGGGAAGTGCCGGGCCTGAAGAAGAAGCCGTCCACCAGCGAGTTGCTGGATTGGCTCAAGCTGCTCATGAACGAGGACATGCCGCTGGACGTGCTGCAGAACCGCGACGTCAGCAAGGCGATCCCACCGCTGCATGGCGCACTGCTGAAGAACGAGCAGGACGTGATGATGTTCGAGCGGCTGGCCTTCATGGCGCGCCGGGGGAACTGAGGCCTTGCGCGGCATCGGCCAGGCGTTTCTGGCAGCAAGCCTAGCATTGCTGTCGTCCGTGGCGGTTGCCGATTCACCGGCATCGTGGACCACGCCGACCGAACCGTTCCATATCGCCGGCCCGATCTATTACGTCGGCACCGAGGGTATCGGCGTCTACCTCTTGCGTACGACAGCCGGGCTGATCGTGATCGATTCCGGCCCGAAGGAAGCCGCGCCGATCGTTGAGCGCAACATCGCCAAACTGGGCCTGAACGTCAGCGATGTGAAGCTGTTGCTGGAAACGCACGCGCATTGGGATCACGTTGCCGGGATGGCCAGGCTGAAGCGGGACACCGGCGCACGGTTCCTCGCCAGCGCCGCCGATCGCAAGGCGCTGGAGAGCGGGTCACCGACCAGCGATACCGATTATGGCGTTGTCCGCTTCGACCCGGTGAAAGTCGATGGGCTGGTAACCGATGGCGCCCCGGTGCGGCTGGGTGATGTCACGCTCATTCCGCTGCTGACCCCGGGCCACACGCCTGGGTGCACCAGCTGGCTGACCACGGTGCAGGATCAGGGGCGCAACGTGACGGCGTTCTTTCCCTGCAGCTTCTCCGTGGCGGGCAACAAGTTGTTCGGCAACAAGGGCTTTCCGCAGATCGTGAGCAGCTATCGCAGCACCTTTGCGAAGGTCAGCCGCGTGAAGGCCGATATCGTGCTGCCGGGTCATCCCGAACTGGCCGACGTGCTGCCGCGTGGCAAGCGTCAGCGCGAGGGGAAGCCGAACGCCTTTGTCGATCCGGGCTTGCTGCGGCGCTTTGTCGCCGAGTTCCAGGCGGATTTCGACGATGAACTCGCCAAGCAGCGCCGGCAAAGCACGAAGGCCCACTGACCTCATGTTCTTCAACTTCGTGGATGAGCTGCGCGCGGCCGGTATCAAAGCTTCGTTCAAGGAGCACCTGACGCTGCTGGAGGCGCTGGACAAGGACGTGATCGAGCAGACGCCTGAGGCGTTCTACTACCTTTCCCGCGCCACATTCGTGAAGGACGAAGGATTGCTGGATCGCTTCGACCAAGTCTTTCAGCGCGTCTTCAAGGGCGTCTTGTCGGACTATGGCCAGACCCCGGTGGATCTCCCGGAAGACTGGTTGAAGCAGATCGCCGAGCGATATTTTACGCCCGAAGAGATGGAGCAGGTCAAGTCGCTCGGCTCCTGGGAAGAGATCATGGAGACGCTGAAGAAGCGTCTGGAAGAACAGCACGAACGCCACCAGGGCGGCAGCAAATGGATCGGCACCAACGGCACTTCTCCGTTCGGCCATTCCGGCTACAACCCGGAAGGCATCCGCATCGGCGGCCAGAGCAAGAACAGGCGCGCGATCAAGGTCTGGGAGAAGCGCGAATTCGCCAATCTCGACA